>CAIMBK010000047.1 GCA_903839195.1 uncultured Bacteroidota bacterium
TCGCGCCATCAAGACCGTTTGTTCCGGCTGGACCTTGTGGGCCAACTGCACCATTAAGTCCATTTGTGCCATTTGTTCCCGCTATACCTTGCAAACCTTGAAGCCCTTGTGGACCAATCGCGCCATCTAGACCGGCTGGACCTTGTGGGCCAACTGCACCATTAAGTCCGTTTGTGCCATTTGTTCCGGCTATACCTTGCAGACCTTGAAGCCCTTGTGGACCAATCGCGCCATCTAGACCGTTTGTACCATTGATTCCCGCAACACCTTGTGGCCCCGCAGGTCCTGGTGTCCCAGAATTAGCAGCATATAAAGCAAAGGGAACATACGTGAAGGGTTGATCACTTATTTCAATAAAATTACTAGATGCTCCTGTTGCGTCCACTTCCACAATTAGATTTTTTGGGTTTCCATCCCAAGTTACAGCTGCAAAGTTTGTTGCTGTTCCTCCTGATTGAACTCCTGAACCAATAATTAAATTCACCATTCCAAATTCATCGGTATTAGTAACAATAGTTTCCTGATATTCTAATTGATTTCCAGAAACCACTATATTGAATCTCAAGCTAATGGTTTGATTCACCAATGGCGATCTTGAATTATCTGCGCCAGGTAGTTCTTCTCCTTTTGGATTTAATATTACAGCTTGGTAAGTGATTCCGTTTTGGGCGTTGCTAAATAGCGAAAAAAGCAGCAGTGTTAAAAGGTATATTTTTTTCATTTTTATTGTTATTTAATGGCATAATGCACGCCAAATTGAAGTTGATTTGTATTGAATGATAATTTCTGATCTGTTGAATTGGATATATTGATTCCTTTGCAATAGCTGTAACCAAGACTAATGAATCCAAAAGGGGAAAGGTTGTATTTAACCTGTACTCCAAGTGATGGGGTGATTAACAAACCTGAAAATTCTTTTTCATTAGTAAGATCGTAATAAGTGCCATTAATGGTTTGTTTTCCACTTATAATGGTGCCCATATTCAAACCAAATTTTGGAAGAATACTAAAATCTTTTTTGTCTAAAACGCAATAAGTTATCCCCCCTTGCGCACCAAGATATTGCGTTTTCCAAGTGTAGCTGTTCACAGAATTTCCACCTACATTATTATACTCATTTAAAGCTAATCCTACAGAATAGGCAACCTTTTCATTCTTCAAAGGTTTAATGTAACCTAATTCAAAGAAATTTCCAGTTCCACTCTTTAGATTGGGGTTGGAAGCTCCACTTGAATTTTTATAATCATACGTGGTGAAGTTTTTACCCGCAGAGAAATAAACCTCCTGAGAATGAACGCTTTGAAGCGAACACATGATAACAATTAAAATCAGTAGTTTTTTCATTATTGTTTTAAGATTTGTGAATAATAGGTGTAATTAGGAGCTGTTAAGCGAACTAAATAGTTGCTGGAAGCCAATTGTGGAAGCTCCACTGTTAAGACTGAATCTGTTGCTCTTTTTTTATCTTGGAATATTAATCTTCCACGAATATCAAAGACAGCAATTTCTATAGTTTCTTTTATGGGTTGTGAGAATTGAAAGTTCACTGTTGTAATAAATGGATTGGGATAGGTGGTGGTTGCAATATTTACAGAAGTATTGCTTTTCACATATTTCGCCCAATGGCTTTGTTGAAAACCTTGCCCAACTGTAACGCCGTTGGTGTGATTCCCAATTGCACTTTGTTGCCCAATAGTTTGACTAACCATCATCCCATTGCTAAGAATGGTGCTTTTCCCTTGTGAGGAAAGCATTTGGTGGTGCAAGTCTTGACTATAAGAATTTATTGTAAGGGCTAAAATAATCCACACGATATGTTTCATTTGCTTTTAACTTATTTGACTTTTTTACAAAAATATTGAATATTTAAGAACTATTTTACAAATATAATTAAATAATTGTTAACAAATTATTAACTTATATGTAAAACTAACAATCTTTTGATTTAAATTCAATAAAAAGGAAAAACTACCCAATGTGAAATTTAGATGGCAAACCATTAAACAAAAAAGCCCTTACATCGCTGTAAGGGCTTTTTTTACTAGTGGTCCCACCTGGGCTCGAACCAGGGACCACCTGATTATGAGTCAGGTGCTCTAACCAGCTGAGCTATAGGACCGGTTAAGAGTTGCAATATTACTACTATTTTTGGTTCAGTCCAAATGTTTTTGCTTTTTAATCGCGGGTTTGTGGCTGTTTTGATTATTATAAAAGCAAATAAACTATTCCCTTATTTCCTGACACAATTCAATCAAAACGCCATTCGTGCTTTTCGGATGCAGGAAAGCAACGAGTTTATTGTCCGCTCCTTTTTTTGGAATTTCGTTTAAAACCAGAAATCCTTCCGATTGCAATCGCTTAATTTCGGCATAAATATCGTCCACTTCAAATGCAATATGGTGAATTCCTTCGCCTCTTTTTTCGATGAATTTCGCAATGGGACTTTCTGGATTGGTAGCCTCCAATAACTCGATTTTGTTTGGGCCATTTCTAAAAAAAGAAGTCATAACGCCTTCGCTCGCCACTTCTTCCGATTTATAGGCTGGGGCGCCAAAAAGTTTTTCAAAAATACTATTGGACGCCTGAAGGTCTTTCACCGCAATTCCGATATGTTCTATTTTTTGCATTTTTTGTGGTTTCGGTTTGTATTGAATGTAATCTATTTTGAAGGTAAAGATAAAAAACTTTACGTCTTTGTGACTTTGAAACTTTACAACTCAAAAAAATCGTATTTTTGCAGCATGGAAACAAACAGACAGAAAAAAATAGGCGGCGTCATCCAAAAAGATTTGGTTGATATTTTGCAAGGTGAAGTGAGAAAAAACGGTATTTCCAATTTGGTAATTTCAGTTTCAAAAGTTAGCGTAACGACCGACTTATCTGTGGCAACGGTGCATTTAAGTATTTTTCCACAAGAAAAAGCAGCCGAAACATTGGTGGCCATCAAATCAAATACCAAATTAATCAAACACGATTTGTCGCAACGCGTAAAATTACAATTGCGAAAAGTGCCTAATTTGACTTTCTTCATCGATGATTCTTTGGATTATATCGAAAAAATAAATACCGCTTTATCGGCTAAAGAAAATCCTATCGAAAATCGCGAATTACTCGAACATCGCAAAAAAATATAGCTTGAATTTTCCGCTTTACATAGCCAAACGCTACCTGAAAAGTGCTAGCAAAAACAACGCGATAAACATTATTAATGGCATTGCTTCGCTCGGAATTATTGTCGGTGCGATGGCGCTTTTTGTGGTTTTGTCTGTTTTTAGCGGTTTGGTAAATTTTAGTTTGTCGTTTAGCAATGATTTTGATCCCGATATTAAAATACTCCCCGCAACAGGCAAAACAATTTCAATTTCAACTTCCCAAGAACATAAAATCAAAAACCTGGATGGTGTTGCAAATTATAGCAAAATTATCGAAGAACGCGTGCTTTTTATATTCAATGGAAAAGAACAAGTGGCCTATTTGAAGGGCGTCGATGCAAAATACAATCAGGTGAATGATGCCAAAAAATCCATCTACGAAGGACAATGGTTGGCCCCAAATACCAACCAAGTGGTTGTGGGTTATGGCATAGCCCAAAAATTATCGTTGGGACTATTTGATTTCAATAATCCGTTTGAAGTTTTTGTGCCAAAAGCCGGGAAAGGCACCATTGAAAGTCCGGAAGAAGCTTTTCGAACCTCTGAATTAACGCCCGTTGGAATTTATGCCTTAAGCGACGAATTGGACGCTAAATATGTTTTTGCCGATTTGGGATTGGCACAAGAAATTCTAGATTTTAAACCCAATCAGGTTTCGGGAATTGAACTAAAACTGAAACCCAACGCCGACGAAGCTTCGGTTATATCTGAATTAGAAACGATTTTCGGAAAAAACACTTCTATAAAAAACCGATCACAACTGAATGATTCGCTTTATAAAATGCTGAATACCGAGAATGTTGCGGTCTATTTGATTTTTACATTAGTAATAATTATTGCGCTTTTCAACTTGATTGGGGCTTTGATTATGATGATTTTAGACAAAAAAAACAACCTAAAAACACTTTATAATTTAGGCGTCGAAGTAACACAATTGCGAAGAATTTTCTTGTTACAAGGAACATTATTAAGCGTTCTTGGCGGAATTGTTGGATTGGTTTTAGGAATTATCGTAGTCATTATTCAACAACAATTTGATGTAATTATGATTACGCCAACTCTGGCATATCCCGTAGTTTTTACCTTAAAAAATGTGGCAATTGTTTTGGCCACTATTTCAACATTGGGATTTGTTGCTTCGCTAATTGCGAGTAGCCGGGTAAGTAAAAAATTATTGGAATAAATTACTCAAACTGATAATCGGAATAAATAGCTTGAATTTCGGTCAGTTTTCTAAATAAATCTTCGGCACCATCCAGCGTAACCAATTGTTGTTTGTGTTCTTTAAACGAATGAATTCCTTTGAAATAATTGGTATAATGACGTCGCATTTCTACAATTCCTAATCGTTCGCCTTTCCATTCCATCGACCAAGTCAAATGATTTCGAGCGGCTTCCACGCGATCAATAACCGAGGGCGCTGGCAAATGTTCTCCGGTTTTAAAATAATGCTTAATTTCGTTAAAAATCCACGGATAACCAATCGCTGCTCGGCCAATCATGATTCCGTCTAATCCAAATTTATTTTTATATTCCAATGCTTTCTCAGGCGAATCAATATCGCCATTGCCAAAAATGGGCATCGTAATTCTTGGATTGTTTTTTACGCGAGCCACATGACTCCAATCGGAATGGCCTTTATACATTTGGGCGCGAGTTCGAGCATGAACGGTTAACGCTTGAACCCCAATATCCTGAAGACGTTCGGCAACCTCATCAATATTTATAGAATTTTCATCCCAACCCAAACGCGTTTTTACAGTTACAGGAAGGTGCGTACTTTTAATTACGGCTTTGGTCAAACGAACCATCAAATCGACGTCTTTCAATACGCCTGCGCCTGCTCCTTTACAAACCACTTTTTTTACGGGACAACCAAAATTGATGTCCACCAAATCAGGGTTTACGGCTTCCACAATTTTGGCCGAAAGCGCCATAGCCTCTTCGTCACCGCCAAAAATTTGAATCCCAACTGGACGTTCGTAATCGAAAATGTCTAGTTTCATGCGGCTTTTTACGGCATCGCGAATTAATCCTTCGGAAGAAATAAATTCAGAATACATCAAATCGGCACCGTGCATTTTACACAATCGACGAAATGGCGGATCACTTACGTCCTCCATGGGCGCAAGAAGCAAAGGGAAATCCGGTAATTCGATGTTGCCGATTTTAAGCATATTTGGATTATTTTGTGCAAAACTACGTTTTTTGATGAGAGGATAAAAGAAGAAAGAAGAAAGACTTAAAATTAAACCTAATTAGTTTGCAAATTTGGAACTTTGAAACTGACTTATTTAGATTATATTTGCAGATTAATTGCACGCTATAATTGCCGTTGAAATTTGAACTAGCTATTGAACTTGAATAATGAAACACATACGAAATTTTTGCATTATTGCGCACATTGACCACGGAAAAAGTACGCTTGCCGACCGACTTCTTGGCGCCACACAAACCGTAACGGCACGTGAAGAAAAAGCCCAATTGCTCGACAATATGGATTTGGAACGCGAACGCGGTATTACGATTAAGAGTCACGCCATTCAAATGGAATACCGATACAAAGGCGAAGATTATATTTTGAATTTGATTGACACCCCTGGTCACGTGGATTTTTCCTACGAAGTTTCCCGTTCTATTGCGGCTTGTGAAGGCGCGCTTTTGATTGTGGATGCTGCACAAAGTATTCAGGCACAAACGATTTCGAATTTGTATTTGGCGCTCGAAAATGATTTGGAAATAATTCCTGTTTTAAATAAAGTAGATTTGCCAAGTGCAAACCCAGAAGAAGTTAGCGATGATATTGTCGATTTGTTAGGATGCAAATTGGACGAAATTATTCACGCTTCAGGAAAAACCGGTTTGGGTGTTGAAAATATTTTGGCCGCTATTATCGAAAGAATTCCGCCGCCAAAAGGAAATATTGACGAACCGTTGCAAGCCTTGATTTTTGATTCGCATTACAATCCGTTTCGAGGCATTGAAGTAATTTTTCGTGTGAAAAATGGCGAAATTAGAAAAGGACAGAAAATAAAATTCATGGCCACCGGAAATGAATATTTTGCCGATGAAATTGGTACTTTAAAACTCAATCAAGTTCCGAAACAAGTGATTTCTGCCGGCGATGTTGGGTATTTAATTTCAGGAATCAAAGAAGCCAAAGAAGTAAAAGTAGGCGATACGTTAACCGATGCCAAAACGCCAACTACCAATATGATTGTTGGTTTTGAGGATGTAAAACCGATGGTTTTTGCTGGAATTTATCCCGTTGACACCGAAGATTATGAAGAATTGCGCAACTCGATGGAAAAATTGCAGTTGAACGATGCGTCTTTGGTGTTTTTGCCAGAAAGTTCTGCCGCTTTAGGATTTGGTTTCCGTTGCGGATTCTTGGGAATGTTGCACATGGAAATCATCCAAGAACGATTGGAGCGCGAATTCAATATGACGGTAATTACTACCGTTCCCAATGTTTCGTATTTGGCTTATACCAAGAAAGACCCAACCGTCGGTTTGATTGTAAACAATCCGTCCGATTTGCCGGAACCTTCCAAATTAGATCACGTTGAAGAACCCTATATAAAAGCAACCATCATTACAAAATCGGATTTTGTGGGCAACGTAATGTCGCTTTGTATCGAAAAAAGAGGCTTGATTACGAACCAAACCTATTTGACCACCGAACGTGTCGAATTGAATTTTGATATGCCTTTGGCCGAAATTGTGTTTGATTTTTATGATCGTCTAAAAACCGTTTCAAAAGGATATGCTTCTTTTGATTATTCGCCAATTGGATTACGAACATCGAATCTAGTAAAAGTGGATATTTTATTGAATGCTACCATTGTTGATGCTTTGTCATCGTTAATTCATGTGGATAATGCCTATCATATTGGTAAAAAAATGTGCGAAAAATTGAAAGAATTAATTCCGCGCCAGCAGTTTGATATTCCAATTCAAGCGGCGATTGGCGTGAAAGTAATTTCGCGCGAAACCATCAAAGCGCTTCGAAAAGACGTAACCGCCAAATGTTATGGTGGCGATATTTCTCGAAAAAGAAAACTTTTGGAAAAACAGAAAAAAGGAAAAAAACGGATGCGCCAAGTAGGAAATGTAGAAATTCCGCAAGAAGCTTTTATGGCCGTTTTGAAGTTGAATGATTAGATTTTAGAAAAAAGATACAAGAACAAAGACGAAACCCAATGACGAAAGTTGTTGGGTTTTTTGTTGTCATTTACGGTTTTCTAAAAACTCTTTTACTTTTGGGCTTAGATTGTCTGTTGGATTGTCTTTTTTAAAGGCTTCGTTTCGTTCTTTTTGCCATTGGTATAAAGCTTTAGTAATTTCATCTGGTGTTTGACCTAACTTTACTTTTAGTCCAGCATCTTGCATAGATTTAACACTTTTACGATAATCGTTTACCAATGGTTTTATTTGATTAGTTAACTTATTAAGTTCATCCGTGGAATGAGTCATCTCCTTCAACGTGTTTTGATACTCTTCAGAATTAACTATTTTATTTGCTCTAAATTGAATTACCGGTTTTAGTAACGCTTCTAAAATTCTTCCTAGTATGCTCATAATTATTTCTTGTTGTTTATACTTATTTCTTTACCTAAATCAAATAACATTTTTTCCACCTCTCTGACTTGTTCTAATTTCATATCAATTATTAAATGCTTAGTGAAATCTTTATAAAAATTTAAATCAATTTTTTTACTCTCTAACTTAAATCCTATATGATGTCCGTAATTTTTAATTCCATTATATAAGTGTTTATCAACTATTGGAAATATCTGAGGATTTAAGATATGTAAAGTTTTGGATAGTCCAACTACTGAATTATTGGTTATTTTTATGAATTTCTCAATTATTTTTTTACCTTCTTCAAAAACCAATTTAAAAGCTGTTTCTGGTTCAGATGTATTTTGAATATTAATCAATAGTTCTTTAATCGAAGTTAAATCTATCTCTGATGATATCATCCTGCCTTTATTCATTGTTGGCATCCACCCATAAGCCATCATTGCCAATCTAATCACATCATTTTCGTCAGATATTTTAAAATAAAGTACTTTTTCATAAAGATAGCTCAATTTTAATCTTTCATTTTCTTCTATTGATTTGGTTTTTTCACTCCAAATTTCTCTTAATTTTTCTATTTTATCTCCCATCAAAGTATGCTTTTTCATATTTTAACAAATGTTTTGTTTTGTAGATAATATGAAGAACTTTGTAATCATAATTTCCATTTATAACTACCGTTTTTAACATCCGCAACTACTTTATCTGCAGCTTCTTTTCCATATTTTTCAACAATATTATTATACTCTGTATCAAATTTTTTCTTTTGTTTAACTGCCGCTTTTCCAGCTTTGTCTATTTTATCTATGGATAAATGAACTTGCCTCAATGATTCCTGATATTTTGTGTCGTTTTTCAAAGCATTCAAAAACTCTTCTGTTTTTCCTGTATAACTTTTTGTGGTTACAATATGTTCAACATTATCAAACAATCCTTTAGAGTTATTCAAAGCGGTTTTGTACATGAATTTATAAGAATAGTAACCAATAACAGCGAGTATTCCTATTCCAACAAACTTGTAAGTATCGTATTCAACAGGTACTTTATCTGCTGATTTAAAAATTGCGGTACCAATTATAATTCCAAGAACTAAGCATGTATTTGCTAAAAGCAATTTGTATTTTTCATTAATGCTTTTATAAAGAAATAGGTAGATTATAACAGCAAATACTCCACCAACCATTGATAAAAGAAGTGTTGCAAATATAATTGCAGTTACTAGCAATATTCCTTCTAGAATACCACCTCCAGAACTTTTCTTTTTGCCGCAAATAGGGCAATTTGTTCCGTTAAATTTAATATTACATTTTTTACAAGTTTCCATAGTTTGTTATTTACTTTTATACTTATTCAAAATATCTTTGTGTTTCTCTTTAGTTTTATTCATTATTTCTTCTGCTGAACTACTCATGCTAACATCTATTCCGTCATTTTGCAATTGTTGAATAAATTTCTTTTTTTGTTCTACTAAAGGCTTTAATTGTTCTGTAAGTTTATTTAATTCTTCACTAGAAACTCTAATTTGCTCTTGAGCCTCTTGAGCTTCCAATAAATCGGCTTGGTATTCTTTAGAATTTATTAGCTTTTTTATTCTAAATTTGAATATTGGAACTAAAAAGAATGAAAATAATCTCACTAAATAACTTTCATTTGACACAGGTTTTCGAGCTTTTAATTCCCTTTTAATTCTAAAAATATTGGTGAATAATAGTATTCCAAATACCAACATTAATATCACTCTTAAGTTTTTAAATTTTATTAACCCAAAATTGTAAATGATTATTTGATTTGCAATCAAAATAACAATACACAAAATAATCCAATTAAATCTAATAATCTTTTTCATAATATTTTAA
>CAIMBK010000048.1 GCA_903839195.1 uncultured Bacteroidota bacterium
CCTACACCTTATCAAAATCCGAACAAAAAACACCAGGAAGAACCCCAGAAGAATTGGGAATAAATAACGGAAATTGGTACAAATCGGGCTACGATAAATTACATAATATCGCAATTACAAGTAGTTATAATTGGAATGAAAAATGGACTTTTGGTGCCAATTTTACATTTCAAACTGGTCAACCCGTTACTTATCCGAACGGACAATATCAATACCAAGGAATTACCATTCCGAGTTATGGTTTAAGAAACGAAAGTCTTTTACCTTCTTACAATCATTTGGATGTTGCAGCAACTTTAACGCCCAAACAAGATAAAAAACAAAAATGGCAGACCGAATGGGTTTTTAGTATTTATAATATTTACAACCGACAAAATGCGGCTTCCATTAGTTTTAGACAAAACCAAACCAGTGGCTTAAATGAAGCCGTTAGGCTTTCTATTTTCGGAATTGTTCCAGCGGTTAGTTATAATTTTAAGTTTTAATAAATACCAAATTATTATGAAAAATATTATTTATATCTCCTTAATTTTGAGTCTGTTTATTTTTTCTAGTTGTGAAAAAGTAATCAATGTTGATCTTACTACCGCCGCACCAAAATTGGTGATTGACGGTTCTATTAAATGGAAAAAAGGCACCGCTGGAAATGAACAAACCATTAAATTATCAACCACAACCAGTTATTATTCCAATACAATTCCGACCGTTTCAAATACAGTTGTTTTTGTGACAGATAGTAATGATTCGACCTTTAATTTTATTGAAAATGGAACTACTGGAGAATATGTTTGTAATAATTTTGTTCCCATTTTAGACGAAACCTACACGTTGACTATTTTATATGATAACGAAACCTATTCTGCCACAGAAACATTAAAAGCGGTTCCAGTAATCGATTCCATTGCACAAAAAAACGATACGGGATTTAGCGGAAAAGATATAGAAATTAAAGCTTTATTTACTGATAATGGCGCGACAGACGACTATTATTTATTCAAAGTAAAACCGAATTACAACAGTATACCAAGTTATGGAGTTTTTTATGATCGATTTTTTCAGGGAAATTCTTTTTATGCCATTTATTCCGACGATAAATCAAAATCGGGAGATGTCCTTCAAATAGCGCTTCAAGGAATTTCAAAACGGTATCATAGTTATATGAGTATTCTGATTAGTCTAGCAGGAAGTAATAATGGAAGTCCGTTTCAATCACCACCAGCAACGGTTCGTGGAAATATTATCAACCAAACGAACGAAGCAAATTATGCCCTTGGGTATTTTAGTTTGTCGGAGATCGATTCTCTAGAATATATTATTGAATAGAATTTGATCTCCAATAATCCGCAGTACAATTCCTCTCAAAATCGTTACATTTGTCAAAATTGAATTGATAAAAATTTCATGTTTAAAAATATTGTAATTCTACTACTTTTTTTTCAACTAGCTGATGCTCAGAGTCCGGCAGGGATTTGGTATTTTGGAAAAAAAGCGGGAATTAGTTTCAATTCAGGTTTCAATCCAATCGCGCTTGAAGATGGACAAATAGAAACAACCGAAGGTTGCGCAACACTTTGTGACAACTCAGGAAATCTACTTTTTTACACCGATGGAATTAGAGTTTGGAATAGAAATCATGTTGTAATGCCTAACGGAACGGGATTATTAGGCGACCCATCAAGCACCCAATCGGCGGTAATCGTTCCAAAACCTAACTTTCCAAATCTCTATTATGTTTTTACGGTGGATGAATTAGGAAAAATAAACGGTCTAAATTACAGCATAATCGATTTAACATTAGATAATGGTTTGGGTGATATTGTTTCAAAAAACAACTTGTTGGCCACCCCTTGTTTAGAAAAAATCACCGTAGTCAAACACGCCAACGGAACCGATTTTTGGATTATTGCTCATAAATATGGAAACAGCCAATTTATTTGTTATCTATTAACACCTTCCGGACTCAATCCTGTCATAAATTCAAATGCTGGAACCTCTATTGGCAACGACACACAACGAACTCTTGGTTACATGAAATCTTCTCCAAACGGCGAATTTGTGGCTTGTGCCAATGCTGGTGTTGGAAGTGAAATGCAATTATTCAAATTCAACAATCAAACGGGGCAACTTACGCTTATTTCAACCTCGCCAATTAATTCGGATTATATTGGTGCTTATGGATTAGAATTTTCTTCCAATAGTAATTTGCTTTATGTTTCTAGAATTGATTTTGCCACGACCCTATCACAAATTTTTCAATATGATATTCAAAGTCAAAATCAAACCACAATCAATCTATCAAAAACGCTAGTTGGCGAATATATTTTTGATGAATTTAATGAAGGGATAATTGGCGCACTTCAATTGGCTCCCAATCAAAAAATATATATTGCTAGGAATAATTTGCCGTATTTAGGAGTTATCAATAATCCAAATACTGCTGGAATTGGTTGTAATTTCTTGCCTCAAGCAGTTAATTTAGGAACAAAAATTAGTTACTTCGGACTTCCTTCATTCATAACCTCTTATTTGGATTTGAATTTTACATCGTCCAAATATTGTTTTGGAAGTCAAACCGAATTTCAGGTGCCCGAAATTGAAAACACCTACTCTATTTTGTGGGATTTTGGTGATATAAATTCTCCAAATAATACTTCGATTCTTCCGCAACCTAATCATGTTTTTTCAGCCATCGGAACATACCAAGTAACACTAACCATGCAAATTGGAAGTGTTTTTAAAACATTTTACAAACAAATAAATATTGTTTCAGCACCAATCGCCAATCCGCCAACAAATTTCGCTTCTTGCGAAACAGCGACGAATGAAGCGCAATTTATTTTATCAACCAAAAACACTGAAATTCTTTCGGGTCAATCTGTTGCCG
>CAIMBK010000049.1 GCA_903839195.1 uncultured Bacteroidota bacterium
CGTATTCAAGTAAAAGAAACTAAATCAATTGATAGTTATAGTTTTGACGGAAAACTTGAAGACATTATTGAGATGCTTCAAGATTGGAAGAATGAAGATGAATGGGAAGGTATTGAGATTGAATATGATTATGAGAATGGAAACAGTTATCAACTCTACAAGCATCGTGAAGAAACGGACAAATGATACTTTTGCTTATATCGTGGGGAAATCAATTGGAAAACATAAATTATTAGAGAAAATTTCACCAAAAAAAACCATTGAAGGTTTTATCGGCGGGATTATTTTTACGGTTTTAGCGAGTTATATAATTGCCAAATATTACATACAAATAAAAGAAGTTAATACCTTTATTTGGATAATTATCGCACTAATAGTAAGTATTTTCGGGACTATTGGCGATTTAATTGAGTCCAAATTTAAACGTATTGCTGGAGTAAAAGACAGCGGAAAAATTATGCCTGGTCATGGTGGTGTGTTAGATCGGCTAGATAGTATTATATTTGCAGCACCAATTGTTTATTCATTTTATCAAATTTTATACTATGTTTCATAAAGAAGGCGGAAAAATCATTTTAATAGCAACCACATTAACGGTTGTGTTTTTATTACTAACGGATCATTTTGTAACCCTATTTTGGCTACAAAAAGCAATCGAGATAATCGTGTTGTTCTTTTTGATAATGATACTTCAGTTTTTCAGAAATCCAGAGCGAAATGTTGTCATAAACGACAATCATATTATTGCGCCCGTGGACGGAAAAGTGGTGGTGATTGAAGAAGTTTTTGAAGGCGAATATTTTAAAGAAAAACGCTTGCAAGTTTCGATATTCATGTCGCCAATCAATGTTCATGTGACTAGATATCCTGTAAATGGAAAAGTAAAATTTAGCAAATACCATCCAGGTAAATTTCTTGTTGCTTGGCATCCAAAAGCGAGTGAAGAAAATGAGCGCACCACAATTGTAGTGGAAAATTCTGTTTTTGGAGAAATATTATACCGTCAAATTGCGGGAGCTTTGGCAAGACGAATTGTAAATTACGCCAAAGAAGGAATGCAAGTCGTTCAAGGGACCGATGCCGGTTTTATCAAATTTGGTTCAAGAGTTGACTTGTTTTTACCAATCGGAACGGTTGTAAACGTAAAATTGAATGATAAAGCAATTGGAGGAAAAACCATTATTGCTATTAAATAATAATGAAAAAAAGGGATTTAGATATTCGATTTGAAAAAGCGGTAGAAACCGCCTCCAAAATGTCGCAATCATCGTTGCCACAGGATGTTCAATTGCGTCTTTATGCCTTTTACAAACAAGCAACCTTTGGAAATTTAGACGATACAAAAGATACTAATTTCGACTTACGAAATGCATTCAAAACAAATGCGTGGTTACAAATCAGTCATTTATCTATTGATGAAGCCAAAGAATTATACATAGAATCCATAAATTCCTTACAAAAAAAATAACAGGATGAAGTTAAAACTATTTTCAATTTATTTGCTTCTTGTTTTTGCACTATTTTCATGTCATAACAAAAAACTAACCGAGGTAGTTGAAGTGCCACTTCCAACAGCTGACGACAAAATCACCATTGGAAATCCAGATGATGTTAGTGCCAACGACGGTGCATTTGAAATGACAAAAATTCCCTTTTCCTATCAAGCATTAATTCCAAACATTGATGCAATGACATTGGAAACCCACTATTCAAAGCATTATTTGGCTTACACTAATAGTTTGAACAAATTAGTTGCGGGAAAGGATTTAGAAGATTTATCGATTGAAGAACTGTTGGCGAAATGCGTTTCAGATAGCGTTAATTTAAGAAATAATGCTGGTGGATTTTACAACCATAGTTTGTATTTTAAATGCATTGAACCCAAATCTAGCGGACAACCAAAAGACACTTTGGCGGTAGCAATTTCAAAAGATTTTGGCTCATTTGCCGCATTTAAAAACGAATTCAAAAATGCTGGAAATAATCTGTTTGGATCGGGTTGGGTTTGGTTAATTGTTGATGCAAATGGTAAATTGCAAATAACGACAACTCCAAATCAAGACAATCCTTTAATGCCACGCGCGTTGGTTCCTGGAACACCAATTTTGGCATTAGATGTTTGGGAACATGCGTATTACCTTCAATATCAGAATAAAAAGAAAAATTATATTGATGCTTTTTTCAAAATAATTAATTGGGATGCGGTGGAAGAAAATTATTTGGAAGCGCTCAAAAAATTTGAAAAATAGTCCAAATTTATTCTTTCACAATAATTAAAGTCGCTTTAAATCCTGTTGCAAGATTCCATTGATTAGCAGAAATTAATTTTTGTTGGTCATCAAAAACCTGAAATTCAGCCGTGTTCGGGCCTGATGTTCCTTGGTTTAAAGCCATGATTTCAATTTTATTGAAACCACTTTTCAGGGTTAATTCCAAATCTCTAAAATCTTCTGTTAAAAAAATTTCGGAAGTTACCACAACGTCATTTACATAAACACTAACGCGATCCCCATCGATTAAACCGTAATCACGGCATTGGATATGAACAAAAGTGGCTTTTGTCTTAAAATCGCCTAAAAATTGATTGCTGCGATATACTTGTTGGTTTTCGCCTTGTGGTTTTTTATTTAATTTATCTTCAACTAATTTTCCAGGATTAGCAAAATTATTTTTTTGCATGAAATTGATCGTACTTGGTTCGCCAATTTGTTTTAAATTACTTGGTAACAGTGTATTTTGTTTGGGCAAAAGAATAGACGGTTGCGTCGTTTTTGGAAGTGTGAAATTGCTTTTTGGAATTGGAAATGCGGTCGATTTGTTATTGATTTCAAATTGCGCATAACTTCCAATAAAACTAAAAAAAAGTACAAAGAGGAATCCCCATTTTAATTTCATATTCCCAGATTATATTTATAAAAGTAAAAACGAAGCTAAAAATAGAAAAAAATAAATTTCTAAACTTTTTCTTCGTTTTTTTTAACGCAACTTTTTGATTTCTATTATTTTAATCCGGCCAAACTTTGTTCAATCGTAGCGATTTTCGACAAAGCATCGGCTTCTTTTTGACGTTCCATTTGTAATACTTTTTCAGGTGCTCCGGCTACAAAACGTTCGTTGGACAATTTTGCTTGAACGGATTTCAAAAAACCTTGGGTGTAAACTAATTCCGTTGTCAATTTTGCCATTTCTTCTTCAACGTTAAACGAACCCGTTATTGGAATAAAATATTCATTGGAATTGACTCTAAATGACAAAGCGCCGTCCACTTTTTCAGTAACATATTCTAGTGAAGCACAATTTCCTAATTTTGAAATAACCGAATCAAAATAGGCTGATGAATTATCGTTGTTGACAATTTTGAAATCAATGACGTCTTTGAAAGGAATGTTTTTGTCTTTACGAATGCTTCTAATCCCAGAAATTACTTCCATTGTGGTTTCAAAATCACCAATTAAACTTTCGTTAAATGGTTTTAAAACTGGCCATTCCGAAACAATCAAAGCTTCTTCTGTGGTTCTTTCGGCGATATAATGCCAAATTTCCTCCGTTAAAAAAGGCATAAAAGGATGTAATAATTTCAAATTATTTTCAAACATTTCAATGGCTTTATCGAAAGTAATTTTATCAATAGGCGCTTGATAAGCTGGTTTAATCATTTCGAGAAACCAAGAACAAAAATCGTCCCAAACCAATTTATAAATCGCCATTAAAGCATCTGAAATTCGGTATTTTTCGAAGTGATCTTCAATTTCCAAAAGCGTTTGTTGCAATTTGGCTTCGTACCATTCAATGGCTACTTTTGAGGATTCGGGTTGCGGAATATTGTCATCAATTTCCCAACCTTTTACCAATTTGAAAGCGTTCCAGATTTTGTTTGTAAAAGCTTTTCCTTGGTTGCAAAGTTCTTCGTCGAACATGATGTCATTTCCTGCAGAAGCACTTAATAATAATCCCACACGAACACCGTCGGCGCCAAATTTTTCGATTAAATCCAATGGATCAGGCGAATTTCCTAATGATTTAGACATTTTACGTCTTTGTTTGTCACGAACCAATCCCGTTAAATAAACATTGGTAAACGGTTTTTTGCCCGTATATTCGTAACCCGCAATTATCATTCTCGCCACCCAGAAAAACAAAATGTCTGGACCGGTAACCAAATCATTTGTTGGGTAATAATATTTAAAATCTTCGTTCTCAGGATTTGTAACTCCCCCAAAAACGGCCATTGGCCACAACCATGAAGAAAACCAAGTATCCAACGCGTCTTTATCTTGCGTTAAATCGGAACTAGTTAATTGGTTGTTATTGGTTCTGGCTTTTGCCAAAACAAGCGCCTCCTCGATGGATTCGGCTACTACATAATCTTCGGTGCCATCGCCAAAATAATAGGCTGGAATTTGTTGTCCCCACCATAATTGACGAGAAATATTCCAATCGCGGATATTTTCAAGCCAATGGCGATAGGTATTTTCGAATTTTTTTGGATATAATTTAATTTCGTGATCTTCTAAAACGGATTTAATGGCTGGTTTTACTAAATCCTCCATTTTCAAAAACCATTGATCCGACAAACGAGGTTCGATAATGGCTTTGGTTCTTTCGGAAGTTCCGACTTTATTTAGATGGATTTCTGTTTTTTGCAAAGCGCCACTATTTTCTAGCTCTTTTGCAATTTCATCACGAACCACGAAACGGTCTTTTCCTTCATAATGCAAACCAAAACTATTTAAAGACGCGTCTTCATTGAATATATCGATGATTTCAAGATGGTGTTTTTCGCCCAAAGCTTTATCATTAATATCATGCGCTGGCGTTACTTTTAGGCAACCGGTTCCGAATTCAACATCAACATATTCATCTTCGATAATTGGAATACTTCTTCCACAAATGGGCACAATCGCTTTTTTTCCTTTTAGGTGCGAAAATCGTTCGTCATTTGGATTGATACAAATTGCGGTATCTCCAAAAATGGTTTCGGGACGCGTTGTGGCAACGGTCAAGAAATCATTGGTTCCTTCAATTTTATAATTTAAAAAATATAATTTCCCTTGTTGTTCTTCATAAATAACTTCTTCGTCGGACAAAGTAGTTTTGGCTTCTGGATCCCAATTGACCATTCGGAAGCCACGATAAATTAATCCTTTGTTGTATAAATCGACAAAAGAATGAATTACGGAAGCCGACATGTCGGGGTCCATGGTGAATTTGGTGCGTTCCCAATCGCAAGAAGCGCCTAATTTTTTGAGTTGTTCGAGAATTACGCCGCCATATTTATCGGTCCATTCCCAGGCGTGGGCTAAAAATTCTTGACGCGTTAAATCGTCTTTATTAATTCCTTCGGCTTTGAGTTTGGCCACAACTTTTGCTTCTGTTGCTATGGAAGCGTGATCGGTTCCTGGAACCCAGCAGGCGTTGAAACCTTTTAATCGGGCGCGTCTAATGAGGACGTCTTGGATAGTATTGTTGAGCATGTGCCCCATATGAAGGACACCGGTAACATTTGGTGGTGGAATGACAATAGTGTAGGGCGTTCTATGGTCGGGGGTGGAATGAAAATAGTTATTTTTCATCCAATAGTCGTACCATTTGTCTTCAATATTTTTAGCGTCGAACTGGTTTGGAATTGTCATTTTATTGTTTTTATGTATTGTCTTGAATTTTCTAAGAATTCAAATGATTTGTATTATAGCCCTGATGGTAGCGGAAATCCTGCGTTTTTTTGAAACGCAGATTGTAACGAACAGCAGGAAAATGATTTCTAAAAAAGCCCGAACAATTTGCTCCAAAAAAAAAGAAAATGCGTTTGGTCTGATTTTGATGTTGGTACAAAAGTAAATAATTAAATAGACTATAAAAAACGAAATAAATAATTGTACATTAATTAAAAGTCAGTAAATTTACGATAGTTAATTAAAAGCCTTTTTTATGAAAAAAATACTGTTTGTTATTAGTTTTATTTGTTTTGGGTTTATTGGTTTTGGGCAAGTTGGTCCAAAAATCGAGTTTATGGCCAAGGACAACACGATTGATTATGGCACGATTACGAAAGAAAGTGATAGTGGAATTCGGTCGTTTGAGTTTAAAAACACTGGTGATGCGCCCTTGATTATTACGAATGTTCAATCGACATGCGGTTGTACGGTTCCGACAAAGCCTAAAGGTCCAATTTTGCCGGGGCAAACGGATAAAATTGATGTGAAATACAATATGAATCCGGGTCCGATTCGGAAAACGATTACGGTGGAATCCAACGCTGTAAATGTAACGGACGGAATGACTGCTTTGAAAATTAAGGGAGAAGTTATTGTAAAACAAGAGGTTAATTTGCTTGAAAAGAAAAAAGCAGTTCCGGGTCAATAAAATTTAAATAGAAAACGCTTCTTCCGGAGCGTTTTTTTTTTGTGTTATTCATATGAAAAAGTAGGTTCGTTTGTTGAAAAAAAATCGCAAATTTGTAGCTCCTAAAAAATTAATTATGCCAAAAGTTTCAAACAAGGGAAAACAGATGCCCGAATCGCCAATTCGAAAATTGGTGCCTTATTCTGAAATTGCCAAAAGCAAGGGGAATAAAGTATATCATTTGAATATTGGTCAACCCGATATTGCTACTCCAGAAGTGGCTATGAATTCGATTAAGAATTTGGATATAAAAGTATTGGAATATAGTCATTCGGCAGGTTTTGAAAGCTATAGAAGAAAACTTTCTCAGTATTATAAAAATCATGATTTACGGATTGATGTTGAAGATATAATTATTACCACTGGTGGTTCTGAAGCGTTATTGTTTGCGATGGGAAGCACGATGGATTTTGGGGATGAAATTATTATTCCAGAACCATTTTATGCCAATTATAATGGTTTTTCAACAGCTTCAGGCGTTACCGTTGTTCCTGTTATTTCAACACTTGAATCCGGATTTGCTTTGCCTCCAATTGCTGATTTTGAAAAATTAATTACTTCCAAAACCAAAGCAATATTGATTTGCAATCCTGGAAATCCGACGGGTTATTTGTATTCAAAGGATGAAATGTTGCAACTTGCGGCTTTGGTAAAAAAACATGATTTGTTTTTGATTGCCGATGAAGTGTATCGCGAATTTACTTATGATGGCGACGTTCATTATTCGGTTATGAATATTCCTGGAATTGAAGAAAATGCCATAATGATTGATTCTGTTTCAAAAAGATACAGCATGTGTGGCGCAAGAATTGGTTGCATTGTTTCTAAAAACAAAGAATTGATGGCAACAGCGATGAAATTTGCTCAGGCACGTTTGAGTCCGCCTACTTTTGCGCAAATTGCAAGCGAAGCTGCTTTAGACACGCCACAAAGTTATTTTGATGATGTAATAAATGAATATCGTTCGCGTCGTGATATTTTGATTGCGGAATTACAAAC
>CAIMBK010000050.1 GCA_903839195.1 uncultured Bacteroidota bacterium
GAACACGGAGCGCTTTTGTTTCACAATAAAGAGGTTTTCTTTGCACCAGCATTACCATTAGAAGAAGTTTTTGACCCAACAGGTGCTGGAGATACTTTTGCTGGAGGATTTGCAGGATATATCACACAAAGTGAAAACGTGTCTTTCGAAAATATGAAAAACGCTATTATATATGGTTCGAACCTAGCGTCTTTCTGCGTAGAAAAATTTGGAACAGAAAGAATGGTAGGCCTCAAAAAAGAAGAAGTGATTAATAGATTGCAACAATTCAAATCTTTAACACAATTCAACATAGAATTATAATAAATTTATGCCTCGAAATTTCGGGGCTTTTTTAAAGAATAACAAGTTTTAAATAAATTGATTTTATTAAATAATTACTAACTACATACCGTCATTTCTCCCTCTCCTTTAGAGAGGGTTGGGGTGAGGAACAACAACATACAAAACAATGAGCGATGCATTACAACACGAATGTGGAATAGCTTTTCTAAGGCTACTAAAACCCTTAGAATTCTATAAAGAGAAATACGGAACCGCTTTTTATGGCATCCAAAAAATGTATCTCTTAATGGAGAAACAACACAACCGCGGACAAGATGGCGCCGGTTTTGCCAGCATCAAACTCGATATGGAACCTGGCGAAAGATACATTAGTCGCGTGCGTTCCAATGATGCTCAAGCCATTCAAGATGTGTTTTCGCAAATCAATGATCGAGTCAACGAGGAAATGGCCGCACATCCAGAATATACGGATAATGTAGCGCTTCAAAAGAAAAAAATCCCTTACATCGGAGAAGTATTTTTAGGACATGTTCGGTATGGAACTTTCGGCAAAAACAGCATCGAAAGCGTTCATCCTTTCTTGCGTCAAAACAATTGGATGCACCGAAATTTGATTGTGGCAGGAAATTTCAATATGACCAATGTAAAAGAACTTTTTAATAGTTTGGTCGAATTGGGACAACATCCAAAAGAAATGGCCGATACCGTTACTATCATGGAAAAAATAGGTCATTTCCTAGATGATGAAGTTACCGATTTGTACCAAGAATGCAAAAATAACGGCTTGTCCAAAAGAGAAGCGTCGCCCGTAATTGCCGAAAAATTGGAAATTGCCAAAATACTTCGTCGCGCCTCAAAAGGTTGGGATGGTGGCTACGCAATGGCTGGACTTTTGGGCCATGGAGATGCGTTTGTTTTTAGAGACCCCGCCGGAATTCGTCCCGCCTATTTTTATCAAGATGACGAAATTGTAGTTGTGGCTTCCGAGCGACCTGTAATTCAAACGGTTTTCAATGTTGATTATGAAAATGTTCAGGAATTACAACCTGGAAATGCCTTAATTATTAAGAAAAACGGAACGATTACCGAAGAAGAAATCATTACCCCAACAGTAAAAAAAGCCTGCTCCTTTGAACGGATTTATTTCTCAAGAGGCAGCGATGCGGAGATTTATCAAGAACGAAAAAATTTAGGAAAATTAATTTTACCTGCTGTTTTAGATGCCATTGAAAGTGATACCGACAACACCGTTTTTTCGTACATTCCAAACACCGCCGAAACCTCATTTTACGGGTTGGTTGAAGCCGCGCAGGATTTTTTAAACCAAAGAAAAAACGATTTTATTCTAAAAAATAAAAATACCTTAACGGCACAAACGCTTCAGGAATTACTAAAAGTTAAAATTCGAACGGAAAAAGTAGCCATAAAAGACGCCAAATTGCGAACCTTTATTACCGAAGATAGTTCTCGCGACGATTTGGTGGCGCACATTTACGATGTGACGTATGGCGTTATAAAACCAACCGATAATTTAGTCATAATTGACGATAGTATCGTTCGTGGTACGACCTTAAAAATGAGCATTATCAAAATGATGGACCGATTGAAACCCAAACGAATTGTGGTGGTTTCGTCTGCGCCACAAATTCGATATCCCGATTGTTACGGAATTGATATGGCCAAACTAGAAGGATTAATCGCTTTTCAAGCGGCATTAGAACTTTTAAAAGAAACCAATCAATATCATATTGTGGAATCGGTTTATAAAAAATGCAAAGCGCAAGAAAATTTGAATGATAGCGAAGTTAGAAATTTTGTAACCGAAATCTACGCGCCCTTTCATCCGCAAGAAATTTCTGATAAAATCTCCGTTTTATTGAAAGACAAATCTGTAAATGCAGAAGTGAAAATTATTTTTCAAACCGTAGAAAATTTGCATATTGCTTGTCCAAAAAACCTAGGGGATTGGTATTTCACGGGTGATTATCCAACGCCAGGCGGAAACCGCGTGGTGAATCGCGCTTTTATGAATTTCTATGAAGGAAAAGACGCTCGAGCTTACTAATAAAAATTATAAGAAATAAAAAAAGGGCTATTAATTTAGCCCTTTTTTGTTTTTATATCCGGAATTACTTCTCCAAAGCAAATCGTCGGGCAACTTCCGTCCAATTAATCAAGCTGAAAAAAGCTTCAATATAATCAGGTCTTCTGTTTTGATAGTTTAAATAATAAGCATGCTCCCAAACGTCCATTCCTAAAATTGGAGTTCCGCCACAACCAACACCCGGCATCAAAGTATTGTCTTGATTTGGTGTTCCGCAAACGTCTAATTTTCCGCCTTTATGAACGCAAAGCCAAGCCCATCCTGAACCAAATTGAGTAGCGCCCGCTTTAGCAAATTTAGCTTTAAACTCCTCAAAAGTACCAAAAGCACTTTCGATTGCCGCTAACAAATCGCCTGATGGAAGTCCGCCACCATTTGGAGACATCACCGTCCAAAACAAATTGTGATTGTAAAAACCACCACCGTTATTTCGAACAGCGCCGTTTTTCATATCAAGATTTATCAAAATATTTTCAATTGTTTTACCCTCCAAATCTGTTCCAGCAATAGCTGCGTTCAAATTTGTAGTGTAAGCATTATGATGTTTCGAATGGTGAATTTCCATTGTGCGAGCATCAATATGAGGTTCCAAAGCGTCATACGCATAAGGTAATTGTGGTAATTCAAAAGCCATAATTATAGAGATTTAATGATTGATAAATATTTTATTCAAAATTAAACAATTAACTTTGGAATTGGAAATACTATTTGATTATATTTCCATTGTAAAAACCAATCATTGAAAACACCACGACATTCCTTCTCCATATACGACGCATCGGCAGGCTCCGGAAAAACCTATGCGCTGGTCAAAGAATACCTAAAAATTATTCTTTCGGCTTCAAAAAATGATGCCTATCGAAACATTCTCGCCATCACATTTACCAACAAAGCGGTTCACGAAATGAAAAGCCGAATTGTAGGCAGTTTGTCGGAATTTGCCAAAGAATTACCTGAAATACCCAACCAAAAAGCCCAAGATTTAATGCTCGATTTGTCCATCGACCTCGAACTTTCAATCCCGCAAATAAAAACAAAAGCCCAAAGTATCATAAAGCATATTATTCATAATTATGCCGCATTTGATATTTCAACCATCGATAAATTTACGCACAAAGTGATTCGCGCTTTTGCTCATGACTTAAATCTACCAGTGACCTTTGAAGTGACTTTGGATACCGAAAATTTATTAACAGAAGCCGTTGACGCTTTGATTGCGCAAGCTGGCGAAGATGCGATTTTGACCAAATTACTCATCGATTTTACGCTTGAAAAAGCCGACGATGACAAAAGTTGGGACATTTCGCAAGAAATTTTCTCCACCGGAAAACTAGTTTTGAACGAAAACAACCGTGAAGAAATCACTCAATTTCAAGACAAATCCATCGAAGATTTTGGCATTATAAAAACAAAATTAAAGGATGCGTGCCAATTATTGGCCGAAGAAAGCAGCGTTCTCGCCAAAAGCATTTTCTCCATTATTGACCAAAACGGAATCGATCAAAAATCATTTTCAGCGGGACATTTTCCAAATCATTTGACAACTATTCAACTTAAAAAATTCAATAATGCTAATAAAAAATACCATGAATTTGACGATATTAAAATACTGAAAGCCGCCAAAGATCGCGATAATATTGAAAGTGTTATTCCTGAATTTTTGTCTATTTTAGAATTAATTTATAAGAAGTATGAAAAATATGATTTCTATAAAGCATTTCTAAAAAACATTACGCCTTTGTCATTGCTTAATACGATTAGTAATGAATTTGCCAAAATTCAAAAGGAACAAAATACCCTTTCTATTTCCGAATTCAATGCGATTATTCATAGCGAAATTCAAAACCAACCCGCGCCATTTATTTACGAACGATTGGGCGAACGCTACCGCCATTTTTTTATTGATGAATTTCAAGACACGTCCGAAATGCAATGGCAAAATTTGATTCCGCTAATTGACAATGCCTTGGCGGGTGAAATTGAAGGCGAAAAAGGGACTTTGATGATTGTAGGCGATCCAAAACAATCCATTTATCGTTGGCGAGGTGGAAAAGCCGAACAATTTATCGAATTGAGCAAGGACAAAAATCCGTTTAATAATCCCGATAAAAAGCTGTTTACGTTAGGAACAAATTACCGAAGTTATTCTGAAGTGGTTGAATTTAATAATGATTTTTTCAAATTTTTATCCAATGAATTTATCGATTCGGATTATAAAGATTTATATGAAAATCATAGCCATCAAAAGAATAATGAAAAATCGGGAGGCTATGTAAACATTTCTTTTATTCCAAAATCGGAACCTAAAAAAGAGGACGAAGAACTAGTTGAAAAAGAAGCCCAGTTTTTGGCAGCAACATTAGCAACTATTCAAAAAGTAAAAACCCAAGGATTTGAATACCAAGAAATTGTTATTTTAACCCGAAAACGAAAACAAGGAATCGCCGTGGCCAATTATTTGACCGAACAAGGAATTCCGCTTTTGTCGTCCGAAACGTTGTTAATTCAAAGTGCAACCGAAGTTAAATTTATTATCAATTTTTTGAAATATTTAAGAAATCCCTCCGATTCCGAATCGAAAGCGCTCTTTCTACATTATTTTTCGGAACACCATCAGGATCAAATGTCAGTGTATGATTTCATTAAAACCGGAATGGAAATCAAACAAGAATCGGCATTTGAAAAATGGCTGGAACAATTTGAAATTGCATTACCATTTAAAAATATTAGAAAAAAATCATTGTACGAAACGGTTGAAATTATTGTTTCAAAATTCGTCCATTTGAACACAAACAATGCCTATGTTCATTATTTTCTCGACTTGGTTTTGGAGCGCGATGTGAGAACGCAATCTGGAATTTCTGATTTTTTGAATTATTGGGATAAAAACTCCGAAAAATTCAGTATTCCGTCGCCCGAAGGGAAAAATGCGGTTCGAATAATGACCATTCATAAATCCAAAGGGTTAGAGTTCCCAGTGGTTATTATGCCTTTTGCAGAAGAAGATTATGTTAAAAAACCCAAGGATAAATTGTGGTTGGATTCAGAAAATGACGATTTGGGTTTGCCAAAAGTGTTGATAGACAACACGAAATCGGTTGAAGGATTTGGCGCCAATGCTGCGTTGGTTTTTGGCCAGAAAAAACAGGAAGAATTGTTAGATAATATTAATGTTTTGTATGTGGCACTGACGCGCGCTGAGGAACAATTGTATGTCATTTCGCAAGTGGTCGAGCCTAACGATCAAGGGAATTATCCGTATAATATGGCGTCGTTTTTTATCAAATTTTTGGAAAATTTAAGGGTTTATGACGCCAATAAATTGGCATTCGAATTTGGAAGTTCAGCTAAAAAATCAAAAGAAATAGAACCCACAAATTCAATAATAACTATCCCAAAAATCGGGGAAATTATGGACCCGAAACGAATAAAAATTTCACAACGAGAAGCCTTAATGTGGGGAACACACCAACAAGAAGCTATCGAATTTGGAAATACAATTCACGAAATTTTGTCCTATATCAATACCAAAAACGATATCGATTTAGCGCTCACAAAAGCATTAGAAAGCGGCATTATTACTTCAAAACAAAGCGCAATTGTTTTCAAAACCCTTCAAGAAATTGTGGGTCACGCCGATTTAAGTTATTATTTTTCTTCCGAAAACAAAGTGCTGAACGAACAAACTATTATTCAGCATGAAGGCAAAATAAGCAAGCCCGACCGAATGGTTTTTGGTACCAATAATGAGGTTTTTTTGTTGGATTATAAAACGGGCGCGCACCAAAGTAAATACCAATTACAATTAGAAAATTATCAAAGCGCGATTGAAAAAATGGGATATCAAGTGACGAAAAAAGCATTGGTTTATATTGGAGAAAAGATAGAAGTTATTCATTTATAAAAACAGAAAAAATTATGTACGGAAAAATTCAAGAATTTCTTCAAAAAGAACTTCAAACAATTGAAGAAAATGGTATTTTTAAAAAAGAACGCATAATCACATCGCCCCAGGGAGCGGAAATTACCATTTCGACAGGTGAAAAAGTATTGAATTTTTGTTCGAATAATTACCTTGGACTTTCCTCGCATCCCGAAGTGATTCAGGCTGCAAAAGACGCTTTGGATTCTCATGGATTCGGAATGTCATCGGTGCGATTCATTTGTGGAACGCAAGATATTCATAAAGAATTGGAACAAAAAATAGCTCAATTTTACGGAACGGAAGATACGATTCTTTATGCCGCCGCTTTTGACGCAAATGGCGGTGTTTTCGAACCGCTTTTGGGCGAAAATGATGCGATTATTTCAGACAGTTTGAATCACGCGTCTATTATTGATGGCGTTCGTTTATGTAAAGCCGCTCGATATCGGTTTGAAAATTCCAATATGGACGATTTAGAACAACAATTAATAAAAGCAAACGAAGCCGGCACCCGATTCAAATTGATAGTTACCGACGGGGTTTTCTCTATGGACGGTGTGGTAGCGCCGTTGGACAAAATCTGTGATTTGGCCGATAAATATGACGCAATGGTTATGGTTGACGAATGCCACGCCGCAGGATTTATAGGCGCAACAGGCAAAGGAACGTTAGAAGCAAAAGGCGTTATGGGTAGAGTGGACATTATAACTGGGACACTAGGAAAAGCTTTAGGTGGCGCAATGGGCGGATATACCACCGCCAAAAAAGAAATCATCGAAATATTACGACAACGTTCCCGACCTTATTTGTTTTCAAATTCATTAGCACCAGCAATTGTTGGCGCCTCTTTAAAAGTATTTGAAATATTAGAAAAAGATACAACGCTTCGAGACCAATTAGAAGCAAACACCGCCTATTTCAAAAACGGAATGAAAAAAGCAGGTTTTGACATCATCGATGGCGAGTCGGCTATTGTTCCCGTCATGCTTTATGATGCTAAATTAGCGCAACAAATGGCAAATGAGCTACTTAAAAGAGGAATTTATGTTATTGGATTCTTTTTTCCAGTAGTTCCAAAGGACAAAGCAAGAATACGGGTTCAACTCTCTGCGGCGCATACAAAAGCCCATATTGACAAGGCTTTACAAGCTTTTACAGAAGTAGGAAAAGCCTTAAATGTGTTGAATTAATAGGATTAAAAATCAATTAACAGCTAAATTCTTAGCATTTCGTTTTGTAGTTAAATAATTAAACCTACTTTTGTAGCATTAATAATTGAAATTTAAACAAAATTTAGTATGAAACATCTTAACAAATTATTTGCAATTGTATGTTTGTTTATTGTTCTTGGAATTCAAGCACAAGACGCAAATCGACCATGGGCAATATCTTTTGGAGCAAGTGCTGTTGACACAAAAGTTAGCTCAGCAACAAACATGAACGATCAGTTTTCTGAGTATTTTAATGCAAAAAGCCACTGGAACACACTTCCTTCGGTTTCGTATTTAAAAGTATCAAAATATGTTGGTGATAATTTCACCTTTGGCGTTACAGGTTCTATTAGTACCATTAAAAGATTCGTAAACACGAAAGACGCTTCTGGAAAATATCCAGTTACAAATCCTGGAGATTTAGCTTATTATGGTGCAGACGTTAATATTAACTATAGCTTCGCACAATTATTGGGATTGAAAAAATTAGATCCTAATGCTATAATTGGAGGAGGATATACGTTTATGGGAACAGCTAGCGCTGGAACTATCAACGGAGGTTTAGGCCTAACGTATTGGGTTGGCGAACAAGTTGGTTTTACTTACCAAACCGTTTACAAATATTCATTTGACGAAACAAGAAACCCTAATGTAGATGTGGCTTCACATTCACAACACTTCATAGGTCTTGTTTTTAAATTTGGTGGAGTTGACACAGATGGCGACGGAATCTTTGATAGAGAAGATGCTTGTCCTGAAGTTGCAGGTCTAAAACAATTCAACGGATGTCCTGATACAGACGCTGACGGAATAATTGACTCAGCTGATGCTTGTCCAGATGTATTTGGATTAGCTACATTGAACGGTTGTCCTGACACAGATGGCGACGGAATTACAGATAAAGAAGATGCTTGTCCAGAAGCGGCAGGTTCAAAAGCTTTAAGAGGTTGTCCAGATGCTGATGCTGATGGAATTGCTGACAAAGATGACAAATGTCCTAAAGTAAAAGGACCAAAAGAAAATGCAGGTTGTCCATGGCCAGATACTGACGGAGATGGTGTTTTTGATAAAGATGACAAATGTCCAGAAGTAAAAGGAACAGTTGGAAATAATGGTTGTCCTGAAGTAGCTGATGACGCGGTAAAACAATTAGGAGAATATGCAAAAACAATATTGTTTAATACTGGAAAATCATCGTTTAAAAAACAAACTATGCCAATCTTAAAATCTATTACAGCAATCTTGAAAGAATATCCTACAGCTAAATTTAGCATCGAAGGACATACTGATAGCACTGGAACAGAAGGATTAAACAACAACTTATCTGTAGAAAGAGCTAACGCCGTTAAAAACTTTTTAGTTGAAAACGGAATTGCAGCAGACAGACTAACCGCTACTGGTTTTGGTAAAGCTAAACCAATCGATTCTAATGATACAGAAGCTGGAAGATCAAACAACAGAAGAGTAGAAGTGAAATTACAAAAATAATTTCTTTCAAATATTTTATTGAAAACGCCTCGATTTATCGGGGCGTTTTTTTTATTTTTATCAAATGATAAATACGCCCTTTTTAGATAAAATCGCACAAGTAATTTTAGAAAATTATTCCGACAAACTTGCCGAAACCACAATTGTTTTGCCCAACAAAAGAGCCAAAATCTTTTTGATTGAAGCTTTAAAAAAACAAATTAATACGACGGTTTTTTGTCCAAAAATTATAAGCGTTGAAGATTTTGTTCAGGAAATTTCTGGAATTCGGGCACTCGATCCGATTGAATTGCTTTTTGAATTCTATGAAGTGTATTTGTCAATTACCGAAAAACCCAACCAACAATCGTTTGAGCTTTTTGCCAATTGGGCCAAAACTCTTTTACAAGATTTTAACGAAATCGACCGGTATTTATTAGATCCAATTCACATACTTTCCTACCTGAAAGACATCGAAGACATTAAAAAATGGGGCATTGAAGTTGAAAACAAAACAAAATTGCTCGAAAATTATATTGATTTCTGGAAATTATTACCCCAATATTACCAATCACTTTATACAAATTTATTAAATAAAGGATTTGGATATCAAGGATTGATTTATCGAGAAGCCGTTAACAATTTGGTGCATTTTTCCAATTCATTAAAAGAAGAACAGTATATTTTTGCCGGATTTAACGCACTAAATGCAGCCGAAGAAAAAATCATCACCCATTTAATCGCGTCCAATCAAGCAAAAATTTACTGGGACATTGATCAAACCTTTTTGAACGACCCTTATCATGATGCAGGATTGTTTGTTCGTCGTTTCAAAGAAAACTGGAACACCTATAAAACCAATCCGTTTGAATGGATTGTAGATGAATTTTCTCAAGAAAAAAACATTCAAATCATTGGAACACCAAAAACCATTGGCCAAGCCAAAATAGCCGGAAGCATTATTGAAAACATCATTAAAACTTCTCCCGAAAAACCACTCGACAGGGTTGCCGTTGTTCTTGGCGACGAAAACATGTTGGTGCCGCTTTTATACTCCTTACCCGCTTCCATCGGGGCGCTGAATATTACAATGGGGTATTCTAGCAAAAACAATCCCGCACAAATTTTGATTTCAAAGTTGTTTAAAATGCACACCAACGCACTTTCAAGAAACAGCAGCAGCTATGTTTTTTATTATAAAGATGTATTGGACATTCTTACGCATCCGCTGATAGAATCGTTTGCAAATGTGTCCGAGTTGGTCGCTATTATCAATAAAAATAATTATACGTTTATTCCCCACAAAAAAATCATCGAATTAAACCCATCGCCTTCCAATTTATTTCTTTTATTATTTAATAAATGGGAAAACGACCCTTCTCAGGTTTTAGAATCGGTTGCGACGGTATTGCAAATAATTAAAAACAATTTAAGCAACGACAACGAAGAAGAAAAAATCGCCAAAGCCTTTGTTTTTGCACTTTATAAAGTCATTAACAAACTCATTAATTATTATTCCAAACACGCGCAAATAGACAAAATCGAGACGCTTCATGCTATTTACAAACAAATTATCGATCTCGCCGAAGTGTCTTTTGAAGGCGAACCTTTGAACGGATTACAAATTATGGGCGTGCTTGAAAGTCGCGTTTTGGATTTCGAAACCGTAATTGTAACGTCGTTAAATGAAGGAAAATTTCCCGCAGGAAAAGCGCAAAATTCGTTCATTCCGTATGATGTAAAACGCGAATTGGGATTGCCTACTTTTAAAGAAAAAGACGCCATTTATACCTACCATTTTTATCATTTGTTGCAACGCGCCAAAAACATCTATTTGCTTTACAACACCGATTCTGACGGAATGGATGCAGGCGAAAAAAGTCGTTTCATTACCCAACTCGAAGTGGAACGACAAAAAAAGCATCAATTTTCGCATGAAATTTATAATGCCGTTCTTCCTGATGCAGCCTATAAACCCATGATTATCCAGAAAACGGAATCCATCCAAAAACGTTTGGCCGAAATTGCCGAACAAGGTTTTTCACCTTCCGCTTTGACCAGCTATATTCGAAATCCGATTCGGTTTTATTTCCAAAAAATTATTGGCCTCAAAGAAGTGGATGAAGTGGAAGAAAATATTGCGGTCAACACTCTGGGAACCATTGTTCATGAGGCTTTAAAAGCGATTTATGAGCCATTTATAGATAAATTTCTTTCCGTTTCAGACATTGAAAATAGTTTCAAAAAAATTGATGATGAGGTTTTGAAACAATTCAAACTCGTTTATAAAGAAGGAGAAATCAAAAAAGGACGCAACTTATTGGCATTTGAAGTAGCCAAGCGCAACATTCAAAATTTTCTTACGATGGAATTAGAAACCATCAAAAAAGGAGATGCCGTCAAAATTATTGCTTTAGAGGAACGTTTCGAGCGACAATTAAATCATCCCGATTTGCCTTTTCCGATAAACATTAGAGGTTCTGTCGATCGAATTGAGGAACGAAACGGGATCATTCGGATTATCGATTATAAAACAGGAAAAGTTGATAAAGGAAACGTAACCCTAAAATCCTGGGACGGACTTACCGCCGAAATTGCCAACGAAAAAATTATCCAGGTTTTGGCTTATGCGTTTATGTTTGAAAAACACGCGCATGGAAAACCGATGGAAGCGGGAATTATTTCTTTCAAAAACCTCAAATCTGGATTTCTTCCTTTCTTAGTTAAAAACGGAAAAGACGTAAATTCAACTATTGACGCCGCTGTTTTGAATCAATATATTGAGCAACTGGTGATTTTAATTAATGAAATTTTGGATGTCACAATTCCGTTTGAGGAAAAAGTCTGAGAAATTATTGAATTATAAATTCTTTAAAAACGCCAATAAAACCAATTTCAATTCGTCGCGATTTTCAATAGCACTCATGTGACCATCGGGAAAGGCAATTAACTTTACTGTCGAATTTTTTATTTGAGATTTCGTTTCTTCAAAATCTAAAACAGGGTCTTTTTCTCCTAAAATAAGCAGTTTCGGACAACTATTTTCTTTCAAAATAAAGGTTCGGTCTTTCCTAATTTTCATTCCTTCCAATGAAGCAACAATTCCTTGAAGTGGCGTTTTCAGAGCTTCTTTTTTGACTTTTTCTATTTCTGAATTTAGTTTTTCGCGATTGTCTTCGCTAAATAAATTGGCAATCGACATCCGAATAAAATTCCCATAATTTTGTTTCACGGCCACAATCGCCCGATCGCGATTCTTTTTTCTTTCGGCGCTATCAGCCTTGGCGGTAGAATTTAGCAAAACCAATCCTTTTGTGCTATTTGTATATAATTCGGCAAAAGCCAAAGCCGCATAACCGCCCATCGAATGGCCCACAAAAACCGCTTTCCGAATCCGTAAATGCGTCAAAACAGAACGAATCACTTGCGCATTATTTTCCATAGAATGCACATATCCCAAACATTCAGAATCGCCATGACCCAATAAATCGATTGTAATTACGCGGTTTTTCTGACTTAAAACAGGAATATAATCGTCCCACATTTTTTTGTTTTCCAAAAAACCATGAAGCAAAACCACAGCAGTTCCCTTCCCGGTATCGGAATAAGAAATAGCAGTGTTTTTGTAAAAGATTTGGTTCATCGTTGTAAACTTGAGGTAAAAAACGGCTTACATTCCTGTAAACCGTCTTTATCTTTGTTCTTGTTTCTTTTCTCTAAATCAAGAATTCATAAGCGTTTCGATTTCGTCCACTTCAATCGGAATGTTTTTCATCAAATTAAATGGTTCGCCCTTTTCTTGAACGACAACATTATCTTCCAATCGAATTCCGAAACCTTCCGCTGGAATATAGATTCCTGGCTCAACGGTGAAAACCATATTGGCTTGCATCGGTTCGGTCAAAATGCCATAATCGTGCGTGTCCAATCCCATGTGGTGGGAAGTTCCGTGCATAAAATATTTTTTATAGGCGGGCCATTCTGGATTTTCGTTTTGCACATCGGCTTTATCCAAAAGACCCAAACCGAGCAACTCGGACGTCATGATTTTGCCAACTTCAACTTGATATTGTTTCCAAAGCGTTCCTGGAGTTAGCATTTTTGTAGCTTCGTTTTTCACTCGCAAAACGGCATTATAAACGGCTTTTTGACGATCAGAAAATCGTCCGGAAACGGGAACCATTCGTGTCATATCGCTGGAATAATTGGCATATTCTGCCGCAACATCCAAAAGAATTAAATCGCCCGATTTGCATTGTTGGTTGTTTTCGATATAATGCAACACATTTGCATTATTTCCAGAGGCAATTATCGGAGTATAAGCAAATCCTTTTGAACGATTTCGAATAAATTCATGGACAAATTCGGCTTCAATTTCGTATTCCGTTACGTTTGGTTTCACAAAAGACAAAACTCGTCGGAACCCTTTTTCGGTAATGTTACAGGCGTTTTGGATTAAATCCAATTCTTCGCTTTCTTTTATGGATCGAATGCGTTGTAAAATCGGGTTGCTTTTTGCCACAGCATGCGCGGGGTATTTTTCTTTCCACCATTTTACAAAACGGGCTTCCCGAGTTTCGGTTTCAACCGTGGCGCGATAATGCTCATTGGTATTTATATACATCGTTTCGGCATGCGTCATCATTTCGAATAAAATTTTCTCGAAATCTTGTAGCCAATAAACGGTTTTGATTCCAGAAACTTCAAAGGCGCGGTCTTTGGTCAATTTTTCGCCTTCCCAAACGGCAATATGTTCGCTGGTTTCTTTCAAGAAAAGCATTTCACGCTGGTGCTCATAAGGCGCATCTGGAAAAAGCAACAAAATACTTTCTTCTTGATCCACTCCCGACAAATAAAAAATGTCACGATGTTGCGCAAAAGGCAGCGTACTATCGGCAGAAACGGGATAAATATCATTGGAATTAAAAACAGCAACGCTTTTAGGCTTCATTTGAGCCGTGAATTTAGCGCGGTTTTTTATAAATAAATTTCGGTCAATTTGATGGTATTTCATAATCGGAATAAATTAGAATACAAATCTAATCAATCCATTTGTAATATCGCGCACCAATTAAGTGCGGAATTTCACTTTCGATTCGATCAAGAATCCATTCGTTTTTTGGTGATTGTATACTAATTTTTTGTTCTTTTTTGTGTAGTTTTTCATACGTATCAAAACCAATTTCAGCACTATTTTCAAGGGTTTCAAACAATTTTACTTTGGCCAAAGCCAATTTCCAATCGGGTTGAATTGTGCCTTCAAATACTTTCGATTTTGAACCACTTCCGTAAGCAAGGAAGCCAAATTTCTTTCCAGAAACGTCTTTATTGGTATCATAAAAATGAGCCAAAGTGGAAAGCAAACCCATAAAAATCGAACCCGTATATAAATTTCCAATTAACGACGAAGCCAATTCTGCAGGTTGTAATTTTTGAGTTACAAAGGCTTTGTATTCGTCTGTTTTGCTAATTTCTTTTAACTTATTTTGATAATCTACGGCGGTGTCATTTTCAGAAACGACCGAATTTTTAGCATCCAAAGCATAAATTTCGGACAACATTCGTCGCCCTTGAAAAGCATATGGCAAATGCATCACGATACTTTCCCAAGAATTATAGATGGTTTCGGAAGTGTTTTTTATTTTCTTAAACGAAAAATAGGCATTTCGTGTTCGATCCATATAACACTGATTCGAATATTGCCCTTCAAAAACGGGTTGGTCTTTGTGAATTTCAATTTCGGCTTCTAAATTATCAAACCAAGAATCATTGTTGTTATTTCCGGTTATTTCCGATTTTGATAGCGTTCGATACGGTTTAAAAAAGTCAAAAACGCCTTTTGTGCTAGTTGCCCAATGGTTTTCGAATGCAATTATTCTTGGATTTGATGCAATTAATAAAGCAACGGCACCCGCTCCTTGCGTATATTCGCCAGTCGAATTTAAATCGTATTTTGCGATATCACATGTAACAACAATTGCTTTTTTTGTTGGATTTAACGTTACAAAATCGATACAATTTTGCATTGCATCCACACCGCCAATACAGGCAAATGTAAAATCGACTACATCACATTCAGACAAAGTGTTTTCGCTAAATTTTTCCTCGATTAAATTGACTAAAAATGACGCAATTGGTTTTGAACTATCAATGGCGCTTTCGGTTCCTACATATATTCGAGCAATTTCTGAAAGATTAATTTTGTTGTCAAGAATCAACTTTGTTAAGGCATTTGCGCCAAAAACAACCGTATCTTGATGCGTGTCTGGCAAGGTCATTTTTAACAAACCAAGTCCTTTTTCTAGTTTTTCTGGGTCAATATTTCTGGCGTTTGCCAATGTTTTTATGGGTAAATGTATTTTGGCAACATCAAAAGCAATGGCATCAATTCCTATCTTCATTTTGGGTTTTTTGGGTTTTTTATTTAAAGCATAAAATTACAATTCTGATATAAAAGGAACGATATTTTGAAAAATAATATTTACGAAAAGGGTATTTTTATGAATATTTTCTTAATCGAATCAATATTTTATCGAATCCATAATTATAAAACTAATCTTTACAAATTTTGTAGAAATTAACAATAAAATTGCAGTTTTTAATCCTAGTGAATTTTATATTTTTTCAAAGCTTTTCTGTTTAATAAAAACAAAATATATTTCGAAAAGCGACATGTTAAGTTTCTCATATACAAATACTTAAAAAAATCGAAGCAGAAACACTTTAAAACCATTATAAATTAGCACGAAAAGGTTGTAGTATATTTTAATAAGCTTTATTTTTGCTGTAGTTTTTAATTCAATTTATTCAAAATACTTATGGCAAATTCGGCAGTATTGAAGTCTTCAATTGCAAAGAAAGTTGCAATGGCGCTTTCGGGACTTTTTTTGATTTCCTTTTTATCCCTTCACTTTTTTATTAATTTGACTTCTGTTTTTAGCGCGGAAACTTTCAACACGATGTCTCATTTTATGGGTTACAATCCAATTATTCAATTTGTAATGCAACCCGTTTTAGTCGCTGGAGTTGTATTTCATTTTGTAATGGGTTTTGTTTTAGATTTAAAAAACAGAAGTGCGCGACCAATAGCTTATGCAAAATACAATGGCGCTGCAAACGCTTCTTGGGCATCAAGAAATATGATTGTTTCAGGATTAGTGGTTTTGGCATTTCTTGGGTTGCATTTTTACGATTTTTGGATCCAAGAAATCGTTTATAAATATGTAGATGTAAACGCTATTGAGCCAACAAGATATTACGAAGAACTAAATCACAAGTTTACAAGTCCAATACGAACAGGTTTGTATTCTTTCGCGTTTTTATTATTGTCAATGCACTTGTGGCATGGATTTAATTCATCGTTTCAATCGGTTGGATTTAATAATAAATATTCAAAAGCATTACACAAACTTGGTTATACTTTTGCAATTGTAGTTCCTTTCGGATTCATTGTTATTGCGTTATTCCATCATTTCAATCAAATTTAATTCAATTTTTAATGGCATTAGATTCCAAAATTCCAAACGGTCCGATTTCGGACAAATGGACAAGTTATAAAGATCATATTAATTTAGTTAATCCGGCCAACAAACGTAATATTGATATTATTGTTGTTGGAACGGGACTTGCGGGAAGCTCCGCCGCGGCAACTTTGGCAGAATTAGGATATAACGTAAAAACGTTTTGTTTTCAAGATTCTCCTCGTCGTGCGCACTCGATTGCTGCACAAGGCGGAATTAATGCCGCTAAAAATTATCAAGGAGACGGGGATTCTACTTTCCGTTTATTTTACGATACAATTAAAGGTGGCGATTATCGTTCTCGTGAAGCAAATGTTCACCGATTAGCAGAAGTTTCTACAAATATCATCGACCAATGCGTAATGCAAGGTGTTCCATTGGCACGAGAATACGGGGGATTATTAGACAATCGTTCCTTTGGAGGAACTTTGGTGGCTAGAACTTTTTATGCGAAAGGACAAACAGGTCAACAATTATTATTAGGGGCTTATTCGGCAATGAACCGTCAGATAGGTCGTGGAAAAATAAAATCACATACCCGTCACGAAATGCTAGATTTAGTATTGGTTGATGGAAAAGCGCGTGGAATTATTGCCCGTAATTTAGTAACAGGAGAAATCGAAAGACATTCTGCTCACGCTGTAGTTATTGCATCGGGAGGTTACGGAAATGTTTTCTTCCTTTCAACGTATGCAATGGGAAGTAATGCCACAGCAGCTTGGAAAATACATAAAAAAGGTGCTTTTTTTGCCAATCCATGTTACACACAAATTCACCCAACATGTATTCCCGTTTCTGGAGATCATCAATCGAAACTGACTTTGATGTCGGAATCATTGCGTAATGATGGACGAATTTGGGTTCCTGCAAAATTGGAAGACGCGAAAGCCATTCGTGAAGGAAAGAAAAAACCAGCCGAATTAAAAGAAGAAGAAAGAGATTATTATTTGGAAAGAAGATATCCATCTTTTGGGAATTTAGTACCTCGTGACGTGGCTTCTCGTGCTGCAAAAGAAAGATGTGACGCAGGTTTTGGAGTTAACAAAACAGGCGAAGCGGTATATTTGGATTTTGCTTCGGCCATACAACGTTATGGAAAAGAACAAGCCTACATTAAAGGTTTGGATGCCAATAACGCCAAATTAATTATCGATTTAGGGGCAGCCGTCGTTGCCAATAAATACGGTAACTTGTTCCAAATGTACGAGAAAATCGTTGACGAAGATCCGTACAAAACCCCTATGATGATCTATCCTGCGGTGCATTACACTATGGGAGGAACTTGGGTTGATTATAATTTACAAACTACAATTCCAGGTTGTTTCTCTATCGGAGAATCTAATTTTTCCGATCACGGAGCGAATAGATTAGGGGCTTCTGCGTTGATGCAAGGTTTGGCCGATGGCTATTTTGTATTGCCTTATACAATTGGAGATTATTTAGCACCGGACATTAAAACAGGAACAATTTCTACCGATTTGCCCGAATTTGTTGAAGCAGAACAAAAAGTTAAAGATCAAATTAATAAATTCATAAACAATAACGGAACGCATTCTGTAGATTATTTCCATAAGAAATTAGGAAAAATCATGTGGGATAAAGTTGGAATGGCTCGTAATGCAAAAGGATTGACCGAAGCTATCGAAGAAATTGCCGCTTTGCGTGAGGAGTTTTACAAAGATGTCAAAGTTCCCGGAACTGCCGATAGTTTTAACCAAGAATTAGAAAAAGCAGGACGCGTGGCCGATTTCCTTGAATTGGGCGAATTGTTTGCCAAAGACGCCTTACACCGTAATGAATCTTGTGGCGGTCATTTCCGTGAAGAATATCAATCCGAAGATGGAGAAGCACAACGAGACGACGAAAATTTCGCCTATGTTGCTGCCTGGGAATACAAAGGAAAACCTAGCGATGCAGTGCTTCACAAAGAACCTTTGGTTTATGAAAACATTAAATTAGTAACTCGTAGTTATAAATAGAAATTAGTCAAAGGTCAAAGGTCAAACGACTTTCGACTTTACAACTTTCAAACTAAAAAATATGAAACTTACATTACAAATATGGCGTCAAAAAGATGCCAAAGACAAAGGAAAGATGGTGGAATACCCAATAGATGGTATCGAAGGCGATATGTCTTTCCTTGAAATGCTCGATGTTCTTAACGAAAAATTAATTAACAAAGGAGACGTGCCTGTTTCTTTTGATCACGATTGTCGCGAAGGCATTTGCGGATCATGCTCATTGTTTATTAATGGAGAAGCTCACGGGCCAGATAGAGGAATTCCAACTTGTCAATTACACATGCGAATGTTCAAAGACGGCGATACAATTTTTATTGAGCCATTCCGAGCGAAAGCTTTCCCTGTAATCAAAGATTTAGTGGTCGACAGAAGCGCTTTTGACCGAATCCAACATGCTGGAGGATTTGTATCGATAAATACTTCTGGAAATCCAGTGGATGCCAATACAATTCCAATTCCAAAACACGATGCTGATAGAGCTTTTGACGCGGCAACTTGTATTGGTTGCGGTGCTTGTGTAGCCACTTGTAAAAACTCATCTGCCATGTTGTTTGTTGCAGCAAAAGTTTCACAATATGCATTATTACCACAAGGAAGAGTAGAAGCCACAGACCGAGTTTTAAATATGGTCAAACAAATGGATGCCGAAGGTTTTGGAAACTGTACCAATACCGGCGCCTGCGAAGTGGAATGTCCAAAAGGAATTTCACTAGAAAACATTGCACGTATGAACCGAGAATATTTATCAGCAAGTTTGAAAGGATAAATCGCATCGCGATTCACAAAATAATTGAGACGCATTCATTAATTTGGATGCGTTTTTTTTGGGCGTGCCCCAAGGGTCGGGCTGTTCGATACAATCCACGCCCAAAAGCGTGGGATTTCCACTACCATCCCTCACGCAATACCGGGACATTCTACAATTAATTAAAATTAGTATATTTGAAACTAAATCCGTTTCAATGAAATACTTGTTTTCAAGCCTTTTTGCGTTAGTTTTCCTAAATATTTCGGCACAAAACCTGCAGCAATTTGTCAATCCAATGATTGGAACAGGTGGCCACGGACATACTTTTCCAGGCGCAACCACGCCATTCGGAATGGTGCAACTCTCGCCAGACACAAAAATTGATGGAAGTTGGGACGGATGTTCGGGCTATCATTTTTCCGACAATGTGATTTATGGATTTTCACACACACATCTCAGCGGAACCGGCTGCTCTGATTTTGGCGATATCATGATTATGCCAACAATGGGCGAACCTTCATTTGACAACAAAATCTATTCGTCTAAATTTTCGCATCAAAACGAAAAAGCAACCGCGGGTTTTTACTCCGTAAAACTAGACAAACACAATATCGACGTTCGTTTAACGGCCTCAACTCGGGTTGGTTTTCATGAATATACATTTAATAAATCGGGCCAAGTCAATATCATTCTCGATTTAAACCACCGCGATAAATTATTGGAAGGAAGAATCCGTGTAATAGATGATAAAACAATTGAAGTTTTTAGACGAAGTGAAGCTTGGGCAAAAGACCAATACGTTTTTGCGCGAATTGAGTTTAATGTGCCTTTAAATGTTAACTTAGTAAAAGGAGAAAACACGAAATTAGAGGGATTGTATAAAGGAACAGAATTAGCGCTAAGCTTTTCCAAACAAGTAATAAAAGGCGAAAAAATCCTCGTAAAAGTTTCGCTTTCGCCAACGAGTTATGACGGCGCCAAATTAAATAGTTCCGAAATTTCAAATTGGGATTTCGACGAAACCAAACAAAAAGCCGAACAACTTTGGAATTCTGAATTATCCAAAATCGAAATGTCTTCGGACGAAAAAGACAAAAAAACAATTTTCTATTCTGCGCTCTATCACACCATGATTCAGCCAAATATCGCGCAGGATCTAGACGGAAAATACCGTGGACGCGACAACCAAATTCATGTAGCCGAAGGGTTTGATTATTATTCGGTTTTCTCGCTTTGGGATACATTTCGCGCCACGCATCCTTTATATACGTTAATCGAAAAAAAGCGCACCGCCGATTTTATTAATACATTTCTAAAACAATACGAACAAGGTGGTAGATTGCCCGTTTGGGAACTCGCTTCCAACGAAACCGATTGCATGATTGGCTACCATTCCGTTTCGGTTATGGCCGATGCAATGGCAAAAGGAATTACGGGATTTGATTATGAAAAGGCATTTGAAGCCGCCAAACATTCCGCAATGTTGGATCATTTGGGGTTGGAAGCCTATAAAAGACAAGGTTTTATTTCAATGGACGACGAACATGAAAGCGTTTCCAAAACCTTAGAATATGCTTATGACGATTGGTGTATCGCGCAAATGGCTCAGATTTTAAATAAAACGGAAGACTATAATTATTTCAGTAAACGTTCCCAAAGTTGGAAAAACGTCTTCGATTGGAATACGGGTTTTATGCGTCCAAAGAAAAATGGCGGTTGGCAAAAACCATTTGATCCAAAAGAAATCAACAATAATTTTACCGAAGGCAATTCGTGGCAATATTCTTTTTTTGTACCTCAAGATATTCCTGGAATGATTGAAGCGTATGGCGGAAAGGAAAAGTTTGAAGCCAAATTGGACGAAATGTTCAACTCCGAAAGCAAAACTACCGGACGCGAACAAGCGGATGTTACGGGATTAATTGGCCAATATGCCCACGGAAACGAACCAAGTCATCACATGGCGTATTTGTATAATTATATTGGAAAACCAGAAAAAACAGCAGCCAAAGTGCATTTTATTTTGGATAATTTCTATAAAAATTCCCCTGACGGATTGATTGGAAATGAAGATTGCGGTCAAATGAGCGCTTGGTATGTTTTGAGTTCGATGGGAATTTATGACGTAACGCCCGGAAGTTCAGAATGGACCAAGACACAACCCTATTTTGAGAACATTAAAATTAACTTGGAAGATGGAACGAAAACGGATGTTGCAAAAATTTCAAATGAAAACACTAGTAATTCGCCGAAAATTTATGAAGCAATCATTCCAGTTCCAATAATTCAAGCAGAAAGTAAGTCGTTTAAGGAACAATTATTGGTTTCGTTAGCTTCTAATACGCGCGATGGCGATTTGATATATCAAGTAGTTCCTGAAAACACTTCTCCTAAAATGGCGGCTTGGCTTCCATATTCCGAGCCTTTTTTTATCAAAAAAAGCGCAAGAGTTTTTGCTAAAATTAAAAACAAGGATATTGAATGTAAAATGGTATCAGCAAACTTTTACCAAAAACCGAACAATTACACCATCGCCATCAAATCGAAATACAATCCGCAATATACCGCAGGTGGTGATGAAGGAATTATCGACGGAATTAATGGCACTGAAAATTGGCGAAAAGGCGAATGGCAAGGATATCAAGGGCAAGATTTTGAAGCGGTTCTTGATTTGCAATCCGAGAAAAACGTTTCAAATTTTAGCGCCACTTTTCTGCAAGATTCGGGCTCGTGGATTCTAATGCCGACAAAAGTGGATTATTTTATTTCAAATGACAACATCAATTTTACCCTTATTGAAACAATAGAAAACACATTAGATCCAAAAAAACCAGAAAACACTATTCGGGCTTTTGAAACCCATTTTAAAGAAAATAAAAAAGCACGATTTGTAAAAATTATCGCCAAAAACTTCGGCAAATTACCCGATTGGCATCAAGGCGCTGGTGGCGATGCATTTATTTTTATCGATGAAATTACTATTAAATAATTAAATATAAAAATGAAAATCGCTCTTATTCAAGCTCCGTTATTCTGGGAAAATCCCAAACTAAATCGCGATTATTTTGAGGAAAAAATCATTGCTATTTCTGAAAATGTCGATTTAATTGTTTTGCCCGAAATGTTCACTTCGGGATTTACCATGAATCCAAAATCGGTTGCCGAAACCATGCAAGGCGACACCATTTTATGGCTTAAAAATTTGGCGAAAGCCAAAAATGCCGCCATAACGGGAAGTTTAGTAATAGAAGAAAATGGTCATTTTTTCAACCGATTGGTCTTTGTTTTTCCGTCGGGCGAAATTCAAAAATACGATAAAAAACACTTGTTTACTTTGGCGGGAGAAGACCAAATTTATACTTCAGGAACTCAAAAATTACTAGTAGAATATAAAGGATTTAAGATTTGTCCGCTAATTTGTTATGATTTGCGTTTTCCGGTTTTTGCCAGAAACACCGAAGATTATGATGTTTTGATTTATGTTGCCAATTGGCCAAAAATCAGAATAAATTCTTGGGATTCCTTATTAAAAGCGCGCGCCATAGAAAACATGTGTTATACGATTGGCGTGAACCGAATTGGCGAAGACGCCAATCAGCACGAATATATTGGACATTCGCAAGTGGTTGATTTTCTTGGAAATTATAACATTGAACCGCAAGAAACCGAAGGCGTTTTCATGACTAATTTGGATAAAAATTTGCTTTTAGAAACCCGACAAAAATTTGGTTTTTTGAATGACCGGGATGTTTTTAAACTTTAAAATCTAATTTCTAATTCCTAAATTAAAACTCTGGTCGACATCCCAATTCGCGCGAACATCAATTTCTTTTGGAAAATAAATCACTTCTTCCGATTGCCTTTTTTCAACGAAATTCCCAGCGTCCCATTCTTTATTTTTGTTTTCATCATAGACAACTCGCAAAGTATATAATGCAGGTTCAATGGCAACAAAATCAACGCTCGAACTCGATTCTGAATATTCTGAAGCCACCACAACGCCCTTTGGATTGGTCAATTCGACAATTACGGGAAAGTGTTTTACATTTTGCAAATTCACCCGAAGATTTCCATAATCGGAGAGATTTTTGGTCGAAACGGAATATTTCAGCGTATCATTTTCCCGTTCTAAAAAATCGACCATGGCGCCGGGCAAAATCGTAAAGGAGTATTTTTGTAACGGCTGTCTCGGAAAATCAAATTTTAATTGCTGATTAAATTCATCATATTCTGTTGTAAAAGCCACAGAAACCGAATCTTTGTCAATAATTTTAATTTTAGAATTGTCAAATTTCACTAGCGGAATAGAAGCATTTAGCGTAAATTTTTCTCGAAAAGATAAAGCCCCACTTTGTTTTGGAGAAATGCCAAGCGAGTCTTTTTTCTGCGCTTTTAACTTTATTGTGAAGTCATTTTTATAGTTTTCATTGGTCACATTCAACTGCAAAGAATCAACTTTTATGGGTTTGTACCAAATTTGAAGCGAATCTTTTTGGTCGAATTTTGTAACTATTGTTGGAAGAATTGTTGCGCCATTTCGAAGTTCCACTTTAGTATTTTTGGGCTTTCCTTCATATCCCATAATTAATCGGTTTCCAGAAGATTGAACGGGCTTTATCGCTTTAAAAGGAAGCACTTCTTTGAATAATTCTAACTCAAAAACCGTATCGTTTGGAACCGTAATAAACTGTTTTTGAAACCCAATTTTATCTTCTTTAGAATTGAATTTATTATTATTATTTTCATCTTTCATCGCCACCAAAAGATATTTTCCGGCTTTAAGATTTTCTAATTTAAAAGTCTTCAAACTGTCTAACGTATTGGTAATATAGCGCGGCGGGTTTTTATATACAATAGAATCCGAATATTTGGAGTTGACTTCATACAGCATCACCGAAACAAAATTGTCGGGCGCTTTGTTTAAAGCATCTTTAATGGATCCGCCAATCGAAAGGGAATCGATATAACTTCCCGTTGAGAAAACATATTTGAATTGATTATACGGATTTTCTTCATTATTATCGGCGATACTTTGACCAAAATTCAAACTATACGTCGTGTCGGGTTGCAACGTGTCTTTTATTTTTATGGTAATAATTTTACTCGGATTGGAAGGCAAAACATCAGGCGCGGTTTTCATTGGTGGCGAAATAACGAGTTGTTTGCTAACGCCTTTTAGTTTTATGTATTCGTCAAAAGTCAATTTTATTTCTTTGGCGGTAAAATTAGTGCTGAAATTTTTCGGAAAACTCATTTTCAAAACCGGCGAAATAGAATCTTTTAATCCACCGGTAATCGAGCCTCTTTTGGCGCAACCAATGGCAAACATTAAAAGCAAAACAACCGCATATTTTATTCGAACTTTCAACATAAATCTAAAATTGAGATGCCACAAAATAACAATTATATTTAGTGGAAAGAAAATGTTTTGTAGTTTTTTTAGGACTAATTTAAAACGCATTTCAACAAGTGCCCTACGAATGCGACATCGCCATACAAACAATACTGATTCGCGTCCCGGGAATTTTTTGCAACGCCCGACAACAAGCTTCTAATGTGGAACCGGTGGTTAAAACATCGTCAATCAACAGGAAGTGTTTGTGATGGTCGTTTTTGTCAAAAGTAACATCAAAAAGCGCATCCGAAACGTCAGTTCTTCCTAAAAAACTTTTTTTAACTTGTGTTTTCGAATAGATTTTCCTTTGTAATAAGTTCGGATTAAACGGCACATCCAGTATTTTTGACAATCCCAATCCAAAGGTGGTTACTTGATTATATCCCCTTTCTCGAAACCGTTTTTTGTGCAACGGAACAGGAATAATGGCATCAAAAACAATAGATTTCGGAATCGATTTCAATTCTTCGCCCATCCATTCGCCCAAAATGGTTCCGACTTCTTCGTGACCCCGGTATTTCAAACTATGAATAAGTTCTGGAACGATGCCTCTTTTGTGATAATAAAGTAAAGCGGCAACAAATTCTAAAGGAACACGTCCGTAAAACGTCATAAAAGCTTCATTTTCAGGATTTGAAAGGTGTTTTGTGAGCGGCATTTCATGGCGACAAACGGAGCAAATTACATTTTCATTGACCAATAAAAACGATTGACAACCGACACAAACTTTTGGAAAAAACAAGGCAAGTACACTTTTAAACATTGATTTGGAATATATTTTATAAAAATATAAAAAAAACCGTCATGCAATATGAAAATTAGGCCTTTTTTAATTTCACTTTTTATATTTTTGCAACATGGCAAAACAAGAAGATTTATTTAAGAATGTAGTTTCGCATGCAAAAGAGTACGGATTTATTTTTCCGTCAAGCGAAATATACGATGGTTTGAGTGCGGTTTATGATTACGCACAAAATGGAGTTGAATTAAAAAAGAACATCCGAGAATATTGGTGGAAATCGATGGTGCAAATGCACGAAAACATCGTTGGCCTTGACGCCGCCATTTTGATGCACCCAACCACCTGGAAAGCTTCCGGTCACGTTGACGCTTTCAACGACCCATTAATTGACAACAAAGATTCCAAAAGACGTTATAGAGCCGATGTTTTAATTGAGGATTATGCCGAAAAATTAAATCAAAAAGCAATCAAAGAAATCGAAAAAGCACGCGCTCGTTTTGGAGACGCTTTCAACGAACAAGAATTTGTTTCCACCAACGCCAGAGTGATGGAATATAAGGCCAAAGAAAGAGAAATTCTAGAAAGAATGGCGCGTTCTTTGGGCAATGAAGATTTAGAAGACGTCAAAGCATTAATCGAAGAATTAGAAATTGCTTGTCCAGAAACAGGTTCTAGAAATTGGACCGAAGTGCGTCAATTTAATTTGATGTTTGGCACCAAATTAGGCGCTTCCGCCGATACGGCAATGGATTTATACTTACGTCCAGAAACGGCTCAAGGAATTTTTGTGAATTTCTTGAACGTTCAAAAATCGGGGCGAATGAAAATTCCATTTGGAATTGCACAAACTGGAAAAGCCTTTAGAAATGAGATTGTGGCGCGTCAATTTATTTTCCGAATGCGGGAATTTGAACAAATGGAAATGCAATTTTTTGTAAAGCCAGGCGAAGAAATGAAATGGTATGATTACTGGAAAAATGCGCGTTTAAACTGGCATTTATCGCTGGGTTTAGGCCGCGAAAATTACCGTTTTCACGACCATGAAAAATTAGCACATTATGCGAATGCCGCCGCCGATATTGAATTTAATTTTCCGTTTGGTTTCAAAGAATTAGAAGGAATTCATTCTCGCACGGATTTCGATTTGAAAGCACATGAAAAATTTTCTGGTAAAAAATTACAATATTTTGACACGGAAGAGAACGTAAATTATACGCCTTATGTAGTCGAAACGTCCGTTGGATTGGACCGAATGTTTTTGGCCGTTTTTTCCAATTCTTTAAAAGAAGAAACGCTAGAAGACGGATCGGTTCGCACGGTTTTACAATTGCCATCGGTTTTGGCGCCAACAAAAGCAGCGGTTTTTCCATTAGTCAAAAAAGACGGATTGCCAGAAATTGCGCATCAAATTATTGATGATTTGAAATGGGATTTCAATGTGGCTTATGACGAAAAAGATGCCGTTGGCCGCCGTTATAGAAGACAAGATGCGCTTGGAACGCCATTTTGTATTACCGTTGACCACCAAACATTAGAAGACCAAACCGTTACGATTCGTCATAGAGATTCGATGAAACAAGACCGGGTAAAAATTTCGGAATTGAAATCGATTATTGAAAATGAAGTTGCAATGAAAAATTGGTTGATGAAATCAAAAGCATAAATTGCTTTATTAATAGTATAAAAAAGGCTTCTCATCGAGAAGCCTTTTTGGTTTTATGTATTTTATTAAAATCGATATCCTACAGTTGCCCCAACACGTCCAATTACTTCATAACTTCGATCGTAGTCATTGCTGTTATATTTGCTGAATAAGTTTCTTCCTACTCCTAAATTTAGTTCGAAAGTCACGCCTTTTTTTGAAACCCATTTTCCGCCAAGTCCAATTCCAAAAGCAAAATCGGTTATGGTTTTGTTTTTAGTACTATAAAAACTGACTGAATTCGCAGTTTCAGAAACCGTAATGGTATCATCCATTGAATTCAAACATCCAAATCCTTCCATAAAAAAACCTGCCGCTGGTTTTGCGCCAAAATAATAGCGGTAATAGGGAGTCACCATAAATTTGGTGTCAAAATTGTCGGTTATTGGCACAAACAAAGAAACTCCAAAAGCCGATTCTTCGTTTAGAACGCGTTCGTACCCCGCTTCAAATGCGCCTGCAATAAGTTGAAGGGCATTTATTTTTACTTCATCTTTGGTTGATTTTGTTGCGAACTTATCTTGACCAAAAGCGCAAAATGAAATGCTGAAAAGCGAAAGCAATAGTAATTTTTTCATAGAAAGTGTTTTTGATTCGTAATTTTATCAAACAAATATAATTAGTTTAATCGCTTGTAAATGTTAAATCCGTAAGAATTATTTTATAAATTTATAATAAATTGTCTAGAAAATTCTTTTATTTCATCTCGAACTTTTCGGAATTCGGCGATTAATTCTTTTGCGGTTCCAGACGATTTTGAAGGGTCTTCAAAACTATGGTGGATGGTTTTTGTTTGGGTTGGAAAAAACGGACACGCTTCTTTGGCATTGTCACAAACCGTAATCACATAATCGAATACTATTTTGGAATATTCGTCCACGTGGTTTGAAGTGTTTTTGGAAATATCAATTCCGTCTTCGGCCATAATTCCAACCGCAAAGGGATTAAGTCCGTGAATTTCAACGCCAGCGCTATAAACCTGCACTTTTTCTTTCCCAAAATGTTGTAAATAGCCATGTGCCATTTGACTACGGCAGGAATTTCCGGTACATAAAACTAGGATTTTTTTCATACTAACAACCATAATAAATTGATAATTGTAAAACGAGCATCAAAACCAAAAAGGATATTAAGGATAGTAATACCAATTGTTATGATTATTTGTTTTTTGTATTTAATTATAATATTCTTCATCGTTTTATTCCTCATTAGAAATCGCATCCCAACCCCTGGCTTTTAGAGGGATTTTTGTATTAGCGCGCGTAATTAAATGAATCCCTTCACTTTCATGCGTCATGTGACCGATAATAGTAAAATTAGGATTTCCTTTGATTTTATCGAAATCGTCCATAGCGATGGTGAACAATAATTCATAATCTTCGCCTCCATTTATTGCTACTGTTGTTGCATCAATATTAAATTCTTCGCAAGTAGAAATGAATTGTGGGTCGATGGGTAATTTGTCTTCGTATAAATTACAGCCAACTTCCGATTGTTTGCAAATATGAATAATTTCAGACGACAATCCATCGGAAATATCAATCATTGAAGTGGGTTTAATTTCTATGGCGTGAAGCAATGTTCGAATATCTTTTCGCGCTTCGGGTTTCAATTGTCGTTCAATAAGATAGGAATACATATCCAAATCGGGTTGCGAATTCGGGTTCACTTGAAACACCTGTTTTTCGCGTTCCAAAACTTGTAATCCCATATAAGCCGCGCCAATATCGCCAGAAACCACTAATAAATCCGTTTGTTTGGCACCATTTCTATAAACCAGTTCATCGGCATCGGCTTCGCCAATAGCGGTAATGCTTATAATTAATCCTTTTTGGGAAGAAGTGGTATCGCCGCCAATAACATCCACATTATATTCTTTGGCGGCAATTGTAATTCCGGCAAACAATTCGTCAAGGGCTTCCAGTGGAAATCGATTAGAAACGGCAACCGAAACCGTAATTTGAGTCGCTTTGGCATTCATTGCGCAAATATCAGACACATTGACTACAACCGATTTGTATCCTAAATGTTTTAGGGGCATATAAGCCAAATCAAAATGAACGCCTTCAATCAATAAATCGGTTGAAACAACTACTTTTTTATCGCCAAAATCGAGAACCGCAGCATCATCGCCGATTCCTTTTAAGGTTGAAGGATGATTTATGGTGAAGTTTTTGGTTAAATGGTCTATCAAACCAAATTCGCCGAGTTGCGCAATACTTGTTCGTTGTGGGGTTTTGTCTTCTATCATGTTGCAAAGATACAAAGGAAATTCGTTTGCCGCAAAAGGCTAAATTTGTATTGGAAGGAAAAAAAGGATTTGGATTAATTTTTAGTATTTTTGATA
>CAIMBK010000051.1 GCA_903839195.1 uncultured Bacteroidota bacterium
ATGGAACTGAATTTTTTTTCAAAATTGCCGCCTTTGAAAGAAATATTTTCAATAATATTAATCACTTGATTGATCGTTTCAGCGTCCACTTTTTCAGATTCCAAAAAAGTTCTGGCGATTTTAGGCCCAATACTTTCATCCCCATTATGAAATTTACTATCCGCAATATCATGAAGCAATGCGCCTAATTGGACAATCATAGTGTTGCATTTTTCATTTTCAGAAATTGCAATAGCGTTTTTATAAACCCGTTCAATATGAAACCAATCGTGTCCGCCCTCAGCATTTTGGAGTTGTTTTCGAACAAAAAGAATAGTTTTACTAATAAGTTCTGAAGGAATCATACGGTGGTTTTTATTAAAAAAGGCTGGATTTTAAAGTAAATTTACTCCAAAATACAGCCTTTAAAGTATAAATTATTGCAATTTAGATTATTGCCGGTTCAACCCATTTGAAAGTAAACGAATTTTCTGGAATAATTAATCGCTCTGAAATTTTAGCCATTCTTGAAGGCAATTTCATTAAATAATCACGGGCTTTTTCAGCTTCTTCGGTCAATCCAGAAATTTTATCGATTTCCCATTTGTCGATTAATTTTTGCATGATTTCGACATAGTCATTGGCGGTATAAACCCCAATTCGTTGTGCCGAATCAGAAAAATGTTCGAAAGCCGAACTAATTTTATTGCCAGATTCTCTTAAAAAAAGAGCCGGCATTACAATTTTTTGTTTCATCATATATTGGAAAGCCAACATCATTTCGCTTGGATCTACTTTAAAAATCTGGTTGACGAATTCGCTATAAGCATGATGATGGCGCATTTCATCGCCGGCAATCATTTTACACATTTTTGAAAGCTTGTGATCGCCATAGTTTTTTGCCAATTGCGACACTCTATTATGAGAAACATAAGTGGCAAGTTCTTGAAAACTAGTATAAACAAAGTTTTTATATGGATCTCTTCCAGTTCCAATATCAAAACCATCATTGATTAAATGTTGGGTCGTAATTTCCACTTCACGCATATTAACGCGGCCCGATAAATACAAATATTTGTTCAAAAGATCGCCATGTCGGTTTTCTTCGCCCGTCCATTGGCGCACCCATTTTGACCAGCCATTTCGTTCAACATTATCAACGCCTTCAACGTCCATTAACCAAGATTCATAAGTGGGTAATGCTTCTTCTGTAATCGTATCGCCCACCATTGCTACCCAAAAATCATAGGGTAAATCTTTGGCAATTTCGCGAAGTTCTTTTACTTCTTCGAAAAAAGTATCGCTTTCAGAATTGGGTAAAAAATCCGAAGGTTGCCAAATTTTTTCTACTGGAATTAGATATTGGTCAACAAAACCGTCGACTTTTTTTTCTAGAAATTGCATTACTTCCAAACGCACGTTTTTTATAGACATTTTACTATATTTTAGATTTAAGAATTTTAGATTTGGACAAATATAAATCTAAAATCAATACATTTTAATTTTTAATTCCTTGCTTTATAGCGGTTTCGGTTTTTTGCATGATTTCTTCAAAAGTGAAATCGCTCACCGGAATCGATTTGTGCGCAGTAAATATAAGACGATTTCCTAGACCAAGCGGTAAAAATCCGTATCTAAATATTTTCCACGAATTGTTAATGCTAATTGGAACGACGTGCGCCGTTGGGGCGTATTTGCATAAAATTTTCAAGCCGCTTTGCGCAAATTCTTTTGGCGTTCCGTTTTTGCTTCGGGTTCCTTCGGGGAAAATTACTGCCGAACGGTTGTGTTTTTCAATATATTCTGACAATCCTTTAATGAGTGGAATGGCTTGTTTTGGATCTTTTCTGTCGATGAGAATTGAGCCGCCATGACGTAAATTATAAGAAACACTCGGAACGCCTTTGCCCAATTCTTTCTTGCTTACAAATTTGGGGTGAAATTTTCTTAAAAACCAAATTATTCCGATAATGTCAAACATACTTTGATGATTGGCAACAAAAATTATCGGGATTCCCTTGGGAATAGTTTCTCTATTTTCAAATTTATAAGTTGTTCCTAATGGATGTGCGACTTTTAGAAGGAAAAAATTAAGATAATCAACACTTTTTTTATGGGCTTGGTAGCCAAAAACGTTGAAACAAACCCATTGAATTGGATGAAAAATGACCAGAATTAAAACAAATAATAAGTAGCAAACCAACGAAATTGGAAAGGAAATAAGCTTTTGCATTTTGTTTATTTAACCGCAAAAATAAATAAATAAATTGAGTTGGATGCCCTTTAAAATTTAAAAGGTTAATAAACTATTTGTTTAAAGCTTTTGATATTATTAGTAAAGATAAAATTGTTGGATTTGTATTCATTATTATAACTATTTGGGTTTATCGTCAAGTTTGTTTTGAAACACACGTTTCACTTTTTCATCTAGATTAAATAATAATTGATTTTTATTTTCGCTTTACAAAGTTTATTATTTTTGATTCATTATCAACCACTTAATTCTTTTATCTTATGAAAAACACTTTTAAAAAAATGCCTTTAATTCTTTATCTTTGTTTATTCGGATTAATTTTTAGTTGTAGTCCTGAACAAGATATTTTGAAAAGCCCGCAAAAAAATTCAAGAATTAGTCAAAAACCTTTTAAAGAATTATTATTGCTGAATAGCTTTAATAACGCCTATGAAAAAGTAAAAACAGAGAAGCAAAAAAATCTCGCTTCAAGGTCAGCGCTAGAAGATGAATATAATTTTACTGTTTCCGAAAAACATCTTGTAAAAATATATGAAGTTGATGAAAAAACGTATTATAATATTTTCATAAAGAGAGAAGCCGTAGATGCTACTTATTTTGAAAATCTCTTGTTGATAAATGAAAAAATAAATGGAGAAAATGTACCTACTGGTTACATTTTAAAATATAAAACTCCTGTTAAGGAGGCGGCTGTTATGATTGAACAACATGAATTTTTTGAAACTACATCAACTCCATTGTTTGGAAGAACAATTATTTATTGCCATGTTGTTTGTTACCCAATTTGTTGTGAATTAGGCGGCGGGTACACAAAGCCTCATGTTTCAAATTCGTCACTATGTGTAACATCGTATAATTTATGCGTAGAAGTTTGCCAGGATTACGATGTTGGAGGGGGCAGTGATTCTGAATCTGGATCAGGCGCTGAAGGCGGGAGTTCTGATGGCGGTGGTGGCGGAGGTTCTAGTAGTGGTGGCGGCAATGGCTCTGCTCCACCGCCACCTGATGATTGTGGCACTTGTAATCCTCCGCCGCCGTTGATTTTGCCGGTGTTGCCAGAAGATGAGGATTTTGGGCCGCCATGCCCTGGAGACCCTATTAAATCTCCAACTATATGTCCATCATCTATTGGGAATATAGCAGGCGGAACTTATGGCTGTACTAGAAACAATCCGGAAAAAACTTGTGAAGGATACATAGGAAAGAAAAAACATGGGGGTTTGGACATTCAAGGAAAAGTTAACGATCATGTCTATAATATGCATTCTGGAAAAGTTATTAGTTTTAGAAATACTTTTGGAAATGTTGAATATAAAAAAGATTCACTAGGTAATTTTGTTGAGATTGAATCTGTTGTTAATGGTCAAGTTGTCAGGATAAAATATTGTCATTTAGCTAATGTCCCACAATATGGAATTGGTCAAATAATTAATCAGGGGATTATAATTGGAGATATTGGAAGATCTGGTAATGCTGGTGACCCAAATGTGAAGACTCATTTACATTTGCAAACAAAACAAAAGAATGGAACAATCTGGCAGACTTCAAATCCTATTAATTATTTAAACACAACTTTTAATTCAAATTTTATGCCCTTAACCACCAATTGCAATTAATTTAATAAAGAATAATTATGAAAAAATCAATAATTTTAACGCTAATCATTTTTTGTTGTTCTATTACTACATTTGCACAAAACAATGACTCAATCCAACTTAATCAGATTTCATTAAACACATTAAATTTTCCGCAAACTGAAAGTTCAATAGTTTCAATTTTAGGAAATCCTGATTCAATAAATAATTATTACAATGAAATAGACAGCGAAAACTGGCTAGACTATAACTATAGTGGAAATTCTTTATATTTTTTTAATACCAAACTAGTTGATTTTGAATTAAGAAACGGAAACTACTATTTTATCAATCCAAATATAAAAGTAGGGAATTCAGTAGTTGAGGTTAATGTTGCCTTCCCAAACTCTTATCTTAAAAGAAGAGTTGTCGGCGGGCTTGGATTTGTAATTATTAACATTCTAATGGCCGATGGAACGCTGTCTGACACATTTGTAGTTATTAATTATAGTATCTCAACAAATACTATTACTTCGATTCACCTTGGCGAATATTAATCCAATTAACTTAAATATAATTACCCTAGTAGCGAAATCATGACGGAAAATATTTTTTAAAATTCCCTATAATTTTCAAAATTTCTAAGAAAGTAGAGCGTGTCAAATTTATAGTAATTGTTAAAAACTAGTGTTTATTATTTTCTTTTACATCAAAAAAAAAAGTATTTTTACGAAAAATAAGTGCAACAAAAATGAAAGAAAAGATGAGTTCAGAAAAAGAAGCAAAATTAAAAGCCCTACAACTTACCCTTGACAAATTAGACAAAACCTACGGAAAAGGCACCGTAATGAAAATGGGCGACAAAGCCGTTGAAGAAGTAGAAGTAATTTCTTCTGGTTCTCTAGGATTGGATTTAGCCTTGGGTGTAAATGGTTATCCAAGAGGCCGAGTTATTGAAATTTATGGTCCAGAATCTTCTGGAAAAACAACTTTAACGCTTCACGCAATTGCCGAGGCTCAAAAAGCGGGTGGAATTGCTGCCTTTATTGATGCTGAACATGCTTTTGATAGAAATTATGCCGAAAAATTAGGCGTTGATATAGAAAACTTAATCATTTCGCAACCGGATAACGGGGAACAAGCGCTAGAAATTGCCGAAAACTTAATTCGTTCTGGAGCGATTGATATTGTTGTGATTGACTCGGTAGCGGCTTTAACACCAAAAAGCGAAATTGAAGGCGAAATGGGTGATTCTAAAATGGGATTACACGCCCGATTAATGTCGCAAGCCTTAAGAAAATTAACAGGGACTATTAGCAAAACGCATTGTACGGTTTTCTTCATCAACCAGTTGAGAGAGAAAATTGGTGTGATGTTCGGAAATCCAGAAACAACAACGGGTGGAAATGCACTTAAATTTTATGCTTCAATTCGTTTGGATATTCGTCGTTCGTCTCAAATAAAAGATGGCGACAACGTTATTGGAAATCGAACCAAAGTAAAAGTGGTTAAAAACAAAGTAGCGCCGCCTTTCAAAGTGGCCGAATTTGACATCATGTATGGCGAAGGCGTTTCAAAAACAGGAGAAATTCTTGATTTGGCCGTGGAATTTGAAATCATCAAAAAAGCAGGTTCTTGGTTTAGTTATGGCGACACAAAATTAGGACAAGGACGCGATGCTGTGAAATCTTTAATCAAAGACAATCCAGAAATGGCCGAAGAATTAGAACAAAAAATAAAGGATCACATTAAAGAAGTGAATGCATAAAACTAAAAACGCCCAAATTACTTTGGGCGTTTTTTATTTCTGATAAGTTTCTAATTGTTTTAAAATAATATCCCTCGTTTGGTCTTTTAAATCTTTGATGTCTTTTTTGTTTTCTATATTTTTGCCCGTCGTATAAACAAACGGATGGATTTTTGCTCGCATAATTCCAGGGCTTCCACTCAAGAAAGTGTAAGACATTCGTTCTTTATTGTCAGCAAATGTAATCGGTACAATTGGGATTTGATGTTCAATCGCCAAACGAAATGCCCCGTCCTTAAAATCATCTAACATAATAGATTCATCAGCGGGAACGCCGCCTTCTGGAAAAATACAAATACTCAGCCCTTGATTCAATCGTTTTTGCGCACGATTAAACACTTCCATTCTGCTTCTAGAACTACTTCTATCAACCAAAATACACGTTCTTTTATAGAAAAAACCAAAAAGCGGAATTTTTGATAATTCTTTTTTTCCAACAAAAACAAATGGATTCTTCGCTACCGCAAGCATCAACATAATATCGGTCATCGAAGTGTGATTGGCAACCAACATATAGCTAGCTTTTTGTTCTAATTCTTGCTCTTTCTCAATTTTATAATAAAATCCAGTTCCGATTAATACACATTTTGCCCAAATTCTGGCTAGCACAAAAAATTGTGGATACCATTTTTCTTTCAATATTGAAAGCGTCAAAAGCGGTGACATAATTAATATAGGAAGCCCAAGCATGATATAAAACCAAATCCGCCAAAGCACCCAAAATATATTTTTGAAAATTTTCATCGAGTCAAAAATACACATTTCCTCGATGTTATCCACAAAAGGGCTAACTTTGGATAAAAATCAATACTAGATTGTGGTTTTTAATAAAATCTTTATAATCTTTGTAGGACGAAAAAACAACCCGTTATTTACAAAATATCACCATGTCAAAAATTCTAACTGGTATTCAAAGCACCGGAACTCCGCATTTGGGAAACTTATTGGGCGCTATTTTGCCGGCAATTGCTTTGTCGAATAAACCCGAAAACGAATCGTTTCTATTTATCGCCGATTTGCATTCGATCACGCAAATAAAAGACGGAGCGGTTTTGAGAGAAAACACCTATAGTACGGCAGCGGCTTGGTTGGCTTGTGGTTTAAACGTTGATAAAGTGGTTTTTTATCGCCAATCGGATGTACCGCAAACCGCCGAATTATCTTGGTATTTAAGTTGTTTTTTTCCTTACCAACGTTTGACATTAGCGCATTCTTTTAAAGACAAATCCGATCGATTGGAAGATGTAAATGCTGGTTTGTTTTCGTATCCAATGTTGATGTCGGCGGATATTTTATTATATGATGCCGAATTTGTTCCCGTTGGAAAAGACCAATTACAACACATTGAAATTACGCGCGATGTTGCGGCCCGATTCAATCATCAAATGGGAGAAACATTTGTTTTGCCCGAACCTTTTATTCAAGAAAACACAATGTATGTTCCCGGGACAAATGGTGGAAAAATGAGTAAATCGGCCAATAATATTATCAATATTTTCCTTGATGATGCTGCGTTGAAAAAACAAATCATGAGCATTGAAAGTGATAGCACGCCTTTAGAATTGCCTAAAAATCCTGATACTTGTAACGTTTTTGCTATCTATAAATTACTTGCCAACGAAAACCAAATCGAAACCATGAAAGCCAATTATTTAGGTGGTAATTATGGTTATGGTCATGCGAAATTGGCGCTTTTTGAATTGATAATTACAAAATTCCAAACGGAAAGAACAACGTATAATTATTACATGGGCCACCTTTCAGAAATGGAACATTTATTGAAAATTGGTGCAGAAAAAGCGGGTAAAATTGCCGATGATGTTCTAGGAAAAGTGAGAACAAAACTAGGATTTAGCGCTACATAATTTCTAAATTGCCTCAAATAATTTCCCTGGCAAAGGACGAATTAAGCCTTTTAATTCCATATTTAATAAGATTCCTGAAATTTTAAAAATCGGGAAACCACATTCGATTGCAATCAAATCCATCACTTCTTTTCCATTTTTTAGAAGATAATCATAGATTTTTTGTTCGTCGTCATTTAAGGCTACAAAAAGTTGTTTTTGAATTGCTTTCGTAGGTTTTTCAATGTCCCAATTGAGCATATAAATCAAATCGGCCGCAGATGTTAGCACGTTGGCTTTTTGAATTTTAATCAAATTATTACATCCTTGACTGTATTTATCGGAAACCCGCCCCGGAACTGCAAAAACATCGCGATTGTAGTCGTTAGCAACGTTGGCGGTAATTAATGAGCCTCCTTTTTCGGCAGATTCAATTACAATAGTGGCTTCCGACATTCCTGCAACAATACGATTTCGACGTACAAAATTTTCTTTTTCGGGATTGGTGGCGCTCCAAAATTCGGTCATGAAACCGCCATTTTTTTCCATTTTGGCAACATATTTTTTATGAATTTTTGGGTAAATTTTATCCAGCCCATGAGCAACAACGCCAATAGTTTGAAGATTCTCTTCCATTGCAGCTTGATGGGCAACAATATCAACGCCATAAGCAAAACCGCTAACAATTATTGGATTCAAAGGCGCCAAATCGGCGATTAGGTTTTTACAAAATTCAATTCCGTAAGAAGTAATTTGTCGCGTTCCAACGATGCTAATAATTTTTTGATTTTTTAAATCGAATGTCCCAGAAGCGAAAAGCAAAACGGGTCCGTCGATACAATGTTTTAATTTTTCGGGGTATTGGTCTTCCAGAAAAAAAAGCGGCTGAATGTTGTTTTCGGAAATGAATTTCATTTCGGAAGCGGCTTTTTCAAAAACAGATTGGTCTTTTAATTTTTTGATTAAACTAGATCCAATTCCGTCAATTGCAGAAAGTTGTTTTGCTTTTGTTTGAAAAACAGCTTCGGCATTTCCGCAGGAGGTTATGAGTTTTTTGGCAACAATATCGCCAACACCTTCTACTTTTTGTAAGGCTAATAAATAATATAATTCGGTTTCGGTCATGGCTTGTATTTGAAATTGAAAAGTATAAAAAAATATGGAATTGTGAATAAAAATTATGAATTAAATTTTGATAACTATTATGAATTTATATCTTTGTTATTATGAATACACAAAAACACATTTCGCAACTGCTTTATCGTTACCAATGCGTTACTGTTCCTGGGTTCGGCGCTTTTTTGACCGAAACGAAGTCGGCGCAATGGCACGAGGTTTCGAATACCTTTTTTCCTCCAAAGAAATTAATTTCCTTTAATTCTCATTTGAAAAATAATGATGGCTTATTGGCAAACCATATTGCAAAAGCAGAAAAAACAACTTATGAAGTAGCGGTTTCGGCCATTGAAAACGATGTAATTAGCTGGAAAAACAACCTTCAAAAAGAAGGAAGCATGGAGTTGAAAAATATTGGATTGTTTTCGTTAAATTCGGAAGGAAGTTTGGTTTTCACACCTTCCGAACAATTGAATTATTTGACGGATTCTTTTGGTTTGAGTTCGTTTGTAACGCCATTTATTAAAAGAGAAATCTACAAAGAAGAATTGGCGCAACTTGAAGAAAGAGACCCAATTGTTCTAGTAACTAGAAAAAGCCGTCCTTATTTAAAATATGCCGCAATTCTTATCGTAGCATTAACTGCAACGGGAAGTCTTGGATTAAAATTATATTCCGACAAAGTTGAAACCGACACGTTATTGGTTCAACAAGCGGTGCAGAAACAAGTTGAAAACAACATTCAAGAAGCCACTTTCTTTATTCAAAATCCTTTGCCAAGCGTAACGCTTACAGTTAAAGAAGAAACAATGCCTTATCATGTTGTTTCTGGCGTGTTTAGAGTGGAAGAAAATGCTGAAAATGCGTATCAAGATTTGATTGAAAAAGGATATAAAGCGCGAAGAATTGCTCCTAACAAACACGGATTATTCCCTGTGCTATATGGCAGTTTCCCAACCTATACCGAAGCGCAACACGCTAGAACTGAAATTCAGAAATCGGAAAATCCAGAAGCGTGGCTTTTGATTGAAGAACTATAAAAAAATAATTATCCCGAACTTTTTCGGGATTTTTTATGAAGTGTAATTACCTTTACCAAAAAAAGATGCATCCAAAACACCCTTCCGAATCGTTGACCATTTTGACCGACATGGTTTTGCCTGGTGAAACCAACCCTTTGAATAATTTATTTGGCGGCGAATTACTTGCCCGAATGGACCGAGCCGCGAGTATTGCTGCGAGAAGACATTCGAGAAGAATTACTGTAACAGCTTCTGTAAACCATGTGGCTTTTAACCGGGCAATTCCTTTGGGAAGCGTGGTCACGGTGGAAGCAAAAGTCTCAAGAAGTTTCAAAAGTTCTATGGAGATTTTTATTGATGTTTGGATTGAAGACCGCGAATCGGGGATAAAAACGAAAGCGAATGAAGCTATTTATACTTTTGTAGCCGTTGACGAAACTGGTCGTCCCGTGGAAGTTCCAGCCATTGTTCCAGAGACTGAATTAGAACAACAACGGTTTGATGCCGCCTTGAGAAGAAAACAACTCAGTTTGGTCTTGGCGGGAAAAATGAAGCCTGAAGAAGCTACAGAATTGAAGGCGTTGTTTATATAAAAAAGGGAGCTAAATAGCTCCCTTTTTCTTTACATATTAAAAAGCCAGCCGCTTGGGTTGGTGTAAGTGGTATTTTGAGAAATGGTGAATTTTAAAACGGTTTTCCCTGAATCGCCATTTGTTCGAACTCTTCCAATGGTTTGTTTTGTCGACACTTTATCGCCTTTGCTTACAGAAACGCTGCTCAAATTTTGATAAACCGTAAAAAAGTCTCCGTGCTGAATCATTACAGCTTTGTTAACGGGTGAAAAAACCATTACGCTTGTTACGACTCCAGAAAAAACAGCTCTTGCGCTAGCGCCATCGTCTGTGGTGATTTCTACTCCGCTATTATGAATGGTTAAGGATTTGTATACGGGATGAGGCTGGTCGCCAAAACGCAAAGTAACTATTCCTTTTTCGACTGGCCAAGGCAATCTTCCTTTGTTGGATCTAAAATTATCGGCGAGCAATTTTCCTTCCGGCGTCAACACAATTTTGGCTGACGATTCAATCGCTTTCGATTCGGCTTCAATAGTTGCTTTTGCCACTGTTTTTGCAGGAGCACTTGTTGGGCCTTTTTTGACGGCATCGGCGGTGGCTTTTTTGTTGGCTTCGGCAATGGCTTTTCTGTTGGCTTCGGCCGCTTTTCTGTTGGCTTCGGCAATAGCTTCCCGAATTAATCGATCAATTTTGCGGTCGATATCTCGGGTTTCTTGTTGTTTTTTCTTGATTTCGGCAAGAATTTTTTTCTTGTCTTTTTTAATTGAATTAATCAATTTTACTTGTTCTTCTTTTTCTTGTTGCAATGCCAATCGCTCTTTTTCGTTTTCTTCAAGGAGTTTTTGTTTGGCTGTTTTTTGAACGCCTAATTTTTCATTAAAAACGGCTAGTTCTTCTGATTTTACTTTAATTTCTTCGCCTTGTAATTTTCTGTAATTGGCATATTGCTTCATGTATTGAAAGCGCTTGTAGGCTTGAAGAAAATTTTCGGAAGACAATAAAAACATCGCGCGACTTTGCTCCGACCGGCTTTTATAAGACTTGAGAATCATTTTTGCGTAATCTTCTCTAAGAATCGTTAAATCTTTTTTTAATTTATTGATTTGTATTTGATTAATATACATGTCATTCCCGAGCAATTTGGTTTGTTTTTCGGTGGTGTTAATCAGTTTTTCTTTCAATTTAATTTTGGTTCCCTGAATGGCAATCAAAGTAGAAACCGATTTTTCCTTTTTCTTAGTGACTTGCAAAAGTTCCTCATTTTCGCGAATTTCTTGCTGAATTTGGGCTTTTCGTTGTTCTAATTTTTGTTGTTGGTCTTCCTGACTCCACATTTGAAGCGTTAAAAACAAAAAAGCCAAGCTTAGGATATATTTAGGCATACTCAAAATATTTCTACAAATTTAATTAATTATAATTCTCTCATACGATTCTGGCACACTATATGGAAAAGAAAGTTCTTCATTGAACGTTATCGAGTTGTAATTGATGCTGATATTGGTGCGATTTTCTTTTTGAATCGCATCGATAATTAGGCTAATTGGCATTATGGCTTCGGCATACGTTTGATGATTTGGATAACTCAATTGCAACATTCTTCCCTGAGTTGGCTGCGTAATTTCTTCTTTTTTAATCAAAAATTTATCGGCATCAAAATAATAAGCAATGTTCGTGTTGGCATTAGTATCTGAGAAAATTTTATAGCCGCTTTCTTGTTTGGTAGTTTGGTATTTTCCATCTGACAAATCTTCTAAACATTGGCCAAGCAACATGTTTTGTACTTTATTAAAATTCAAATCTGTTCCGAGCCACCGACTTAATAACGCATAATCCCCATCAAAATAATTGCCGTTGATTTTGTCATAATATTTCACGGCATTTGGCGTAATTAATGCCTTCGCCATCGTAATTCCAAGCACGCGAATACTGATTAAAATTTTCTCGTCTTTTTTGATTTTAATTTCCGCCGAAACACTTTGAGATTGCTTATCATCTTTATAATTAGCAGATGATTTAATATATAATGTTTTGAAATTTTGTTTGTTGTTGTAATGTTTTTGAATGATTTTGGAAGCCGACAAATCGCTAGACGGTTTTGCTTCGGCTACAAAAACCTTTGTGGGTTTGCAGGAAAATAAAGTTGTAATTGTAAGCGCTATTGCGAATAATTTTTTCATTTTTTTGTCTGTTTTAAAGCGTTTTCGGCTTTAGAAAAATACATTTCTTTTTTATTACTATCGCCCAAACCGCTAAAAGCTTCTCCTAATTGAATATAAAAATTTATTTCCAATGCCGGGTTTTCGACGACAAAATCCAATCCGGTTTCGAGTAAATCCTTGGCTTTTTTGAACGCTAAAAGCTGGTTGTTTCCCAATCCTGCAAAATAATAAAATTGCGGTTGCGACGGAAATAATTGAATCCACGCTTCCGATTTTTTAACTATAACGTCAAATTGGGCGGTTTCCGTATACGCTTCGAGCAAAAGTAATGCCGTTTCAATGTCTTCGTTGTTGTTTATAAGATACATCTCATAAAAATGAATGGCTTTGGGCCAATTTTCTTTAGAATGAAAAAATTTTCCTACTTCTTTGGCAACCGCAACTTCTTTGTCATTGCGAAAAAACGAAATTGCTTTATCCAAATCGGGATCTAATTGAGGTTTATCTTTGCTATAAATCAAAAACTCGTTCAACATTCGGTGCTTAATTTTGGAATCTATTTTGCTGCTTGCCAAAACAAAATTCATTGATTGAACCACATTGGCATCATCATTTGTTGTCAAATACAATTGAAACAAATTCACTTGCGCCCAATCGGAAGTTGGAATTTCTTTTGCGAGACTTTTGGCAACTTCCAGCGCTTTGTCGTCTTGATTGTTTTTGTAATATATCGCAATTAATGAAATGTAATTTGATTCTTCTTTGGGATATTTTTTTATTTGATTGATCAAATTTATTCTTTCAACGCTTTGATATTCTGGCTCTTGAAGAATTTGATATTTATAATTTTCCCGTAAATCTGATTTTCCAACGTTGTCATTTAATTCATTAATTAAATCCAATGCTTTGTCAAATTGTTGGGTATTCATATACAGAGAAACCAAATCTTCTTTGTATTCTTTTTTGAATTCGATTAATTTTAGGACAATATCTATGGCTTTTTTATATTCTTTTGTTTCATAACAAACGTCATACATTCCAACCCAAAACCATCTGTTTTTTGGGTCAATTTTGGTAGCTTTTTCAAAAGAATCATAGGCGTTTTTGTAGTCTTTCTGCGCTAAATAATTTCTTCCTAATTCCGAATAAACCGTTGCGTTTTCAGGTTGCAATTTCAAGCATTTTTCCAAAGCCGCAATCGCTTTGTCATTGTTTTCAATGCCTTTTTGAAGTAATGATTCATAAAAGGAATCTTGAAATTCCATTTCGGGCGTAGGTTTTTGATCGGGCTCGGGTTGCGCCAAAAGCAAAATAGGCTTGCAAAGCAAAACCAAAAAAGCACCGATTAAAATTAATTGTTTCATTCTATTTTCTACCTCTTCAATTTAAAGTAGTTGTTTTTTGTGTTATTCTAAAACCGAATAATCGCCGATGCTAATATTGGTAAAATTACCATCATACGCGGCGTGATTTCCAATCATAGCGTTATCTAAATTGGCGTTTTTTATATGCGAATGGGTTTGAACTAAACTGTTTTTTATGACGCTATTTGTCACGTGACAGCCTTTTCCCAAAGAAACATTTGGCCCAACAGTTGCGTTTATTAAAACCACATCTTCCCCAATATAACACGGAGGAATAATCGTTGCGTTTTCCAATTTTACATCATAATCAACCAAATGAACGCCATCATTATGCAAAAAGCCCAACAATCTTGAGTTGGTTTCGACGGTGACGTTTTTATTGCCACAATCCATCCATTCTTCTACTTTTCCAGGTACAAATTTCAACCCTTTTTGCTTCATATTTTCTAAAGCATCTGTTAATTGATACTCGCCGCCCTTAACAATGTTGTTATCGAGCAAATATTGTAGCTCTTTTCGTAACGTTTCGCCCGATTTGAAATAATAAATCCCGATAATGGCTAAATCGGAAACAAACTCTTTTGGTTTTTCAACGAAATCTACGATTTGATTGTTTTCGTTTAATTGTACAACGCCAAACGCGCTTGGGTCTTCCACTTGTTTCACCCAAATCACACTATCGGCGGTGGTATCTAAAGTAAAATCGGCTCTAAAAAGCGTATCGGCGTAGGCCACAACAATTGGTCCTTGCATGGATTCTTTGGCACACATAATCGCGTGAGCCGTTCCTAAGGCTTCATTTTGATAATAAATCGTTCCTTTTGATCCTAATTTTTCGGCAATAGCAATTAAATCAGTTTCTACTTGTGTGCCAAAATCTTTATGAATGATAAATGCAATTTCTTCAATATCTTGATTGATAACGCTTGCAATATCTTCAACCAAACGATGCACGATTGGTTTTCCAGCAATTGGAATTAGTGGTTTTGGAACGGTTAATGTGTGTGGTCGTAATCTGGAACCTCGTCCAGCCATTGGTACTATTATTTTCATATTAATTGCCCGCGAAAGCGGGTATCTTTTAAATTAAACTCTATTTCTTATTTTATTAAAATCGAAATTCCAATTTAAACTGATATCCATCCAAGTTGGATTCATATCTCCGATTAAATTTACTTTCCAATCTCTTTTCCATTTTTTCAATTGCTTTTCTCGTTTTGTGGCTTCAAACCCATTTTCCCATTCTTCAAAATAAATTAACTTATCACAATTATACTTAGCTGTAAAAGAATTTGGATAAATTTTTAATTTATGCTCCTTAACTCGTTCTAATAAATTATCAGTAACTCCAATATAAATTACTCCTTTATATTTATTTGACATTATATAAATATACCATAATTTCATTGTCTTCTTTATTTATTCGAAGGCAGAAAATCGTTACCCTTTATTACTGCTTAATTTTAAAAATCCATTCAATTCACAAGATTCCTGCCTTCGCAGGAATTTATTTCACCCCTGTGCTTCCAAAACCGCCTTCGCCTCTTGAGGTTTCAGACAATTCGACAACTTCAATCCATTCGGCGCGTTCGTGCTTGGCGATGATTAGTTGTGCGATGCGTTCGCCGTTTTCGATTACAAATGTTTCGTTGGATAAATTTACTAAAATTACGCCAATTTCACCACGATAATCGGCATCAACGGTTCCGGGAGAATTGAGAACGGTAATTCCCTTTTTGGCAGCCAATCCACTTCTTGGGCGAACTTGGGCTTCAAAACCAATGGGTAATTCAATGAAAAGTCCCGTTTTTATGATGGTTCGTTCGAGTGGATTTAGCGAAACGGATTCTGATAAATTGGCGCGTAAATCCATTCCTGCGGAGGCGATGGTTTCGTAATTTGGCAAATCGTGTTGGGATTTGTTGATGATGTTTATTTTCATTTTATTGCTTTGTTTTTTTGCCCCGACCTATCTGCCGACAGGCAGGTAGTAGCGGGATACTCTTTTAGCGACCCGCCACAAGAGATATAGCGGATAGCGGGAAGTAGCTTCTAATTATTTTTACGTTTCAAAATTTTGTTTAATGTGTCTTTTTCGTTGTGGTAAATAAAATACATGAACAGCAACAACAAGGAAATTCCGATGCCATAATTTTCTCTGAAACCATAGAATGAAATGGCCGAAAACCCGATGGATAAAAAGAGATAACCGGCAATTTTCTTGATTTCGTATGGAATTGGATACTGTTTATTTCCCATGAAATAGGAGATAAGCATCATGCTTCCGTAGGCGGCAATCGTGGCAATAGCGGAGCCGTAATAGCTCATTGTTGGGATTAATATATAGTTTAAAATCAATGTGATTAGGGCGCCAATAATAGAAATGTAGGCTCCGATGTGGGTTTTGTCGATCAGTTTGTACCAAACCGAAAGATTGGTATAAATTCCGAGGAAAAAGTTGGCTAAAATAATAAGCGGAACGACTTTCATGGCTTCCCAATAAGATTCGTCGCGAATCATTAGTTGCTTTAAAACATCAGCAAAAACAATCACGGATAATAATATAAAGGAGCCAAAAATGACGAAATATTTGGTAATCATCGCGTAAGTTTTTGGCGCATTTTCGTTGGAAGCGTGACTAAAAAAGAAAGGTTCGATTCCGAGCGTATAGGCGGTTCGGAATAAAACCATGAATAATCCGAGTTTATAGCACGCGGAATATACCCCGACTTGGGCATCGGCGATATTGGGCGGAAGTAATTTTCCGAGGAGGATTTTATCGAATTGTTCGTTGATGGCAAATGCGATTCCGGCCACCAAAATGGGCAATCCGTAGCGCATCATTCGTTTCCAAAGCGGGAAATCAAAATGCCAATTCAGTTGAAAATAATCGGGCGAAAGGACTAAAAAAGTGAGTAGACTCGCGATTATATTGGCCACAAAAATATAGCCAATTTGAAAATTATCGAAATAAATAATACTCATTATTCCGTCTGGATTGGCGGCGGCAATTTTGGGCAAAACCAATAAGAAAAAAACACTTAAAGTAAGATTGACAATTACATTTCCGATTTTAATTGCCGCATATCGCATTGGTTTTTGATGGGCGCGAAGTTTTGAAAAAGGCACAATAACAAGGGCATCGAGCGCCAAAATCCAAATGGCGAACAAAATGTATTGCACGTCGATTCCGGAAAATGCGGCTAATTTATTTCGTAAAAGTACGGCCGGTAAAAGCAAAATTAGTGTGGACCAAAAAATAGAAACGGTGGTCGTTTCGATTACGGCTTTTTTATTGGTTTCGTTGTTATAGAATCTAAAAAAAGCGGTTTCCATTCCGTAGGCCAAAATGACATTGAAAAAAATCATGTAGGCGAAAATGATGGAAACTTTTCCGTATTCTTCTTTTGGGAGCAAATCAGTATAAAGCGGGACCAACAAGAAGCTGAACATTCTCGGCAAAACCGTTGCGAGTCCGTAGATGGCTGTTTGTTTGAAAAGATTTTTATATAAACTCAAAATGATTCCTTAAAATGTTGATTTGTGATGAACAAAAATAACGAATTCTTTGATTAGGAAAATCCATTTTCGTCAATTGTTTTTATGAAATGGAAACCACGAGGATGATAGCCTTGATTGTAATAAAACCGATGAGCAGAAAAATTACCTGAAAATGCGTCCAAAACCACGCAGGTGCATTGCAATTGAGTCGCTTTTTTTGCAATATAATCGGTTAGTTGTTGCCCAATTCCTTTTTTTCGATATTCTGGGTGAACGATAAAATTATCGATTTCGATGTATTTTCCAGTCCATAATTTTGTGCCAATCCAAAATCCGGTTAATGCGATACATTTTTCAGCTTCAAAAATGGCGACCTGTTTATAATTGACTGGAAGCATGTCTTCGAGAAAAGATTGATAACGCTCGGACGTCATATTTGGATAAAGCAACTGAATGATTGCTGTTTGCGAAAGCATTTCTTCTATGGTGGTAAGTTCTTTGATTTCCAATTTGTTTGTTTTATTGTAAAAGTAAAAAAAAAGCCCCGCGATTGCGGGGCTTTTTAAAGATATTTTAAACCTTATTTTTTAATCACTCGGAATGATTTAGAGATTTCTCCTTGTTTAATGACAACAATATACATTCCTGATTGGTAATTGCTTCCCAATTCTTGGTTGTTTATGTCGGCAAAATTAACATTTCGTGTTTCAATTATTCTTCCTGTCACATCATAAGCTACTACTTTCACGTCGTCTGAACTAGTAGAAGTGAAATGCAATTTGAAGCTTTCTGAGAATGGATTAGGATAAACAATGAAAGTTGATTTAACTTCGTTTGAAGTAAAGTCTTCTGTTCCTAAAGCTGTAAAGCTTGAGTCTGTAAAATCTGCTCCAGTTGCAGCGATTGAAGCGCTTCCTGGTCGGTAATCTAATCCTGTGTAAACACTTCCGTCAGCAGTGTTGTATGGCGATACAAGAATTCCTGCGTTTGTGATTGGCGTAGCTAATCCTGTGTTGTTAGAATTATTGAACCAAGTTGCAATGTCAAAACCTGTTGCGTGTGTTCCTGATGTACTAACTTGAACGATTTTTGCTACAGTGGTGATTCCTGCCAAAATGTTGTTTTTGAATTTCAACTCATTGTTTAATGCGTTTAGTTCGGCTGCTCCATTTGGTGCTGTTCCTGAATTGTCAACATGTAATCCTTCAACATAATCCATGAAGATAGAATTGAAGATTTTTAGTTTTGAATTTTTTCTAATACGAGCCGCTCTTTTATAAGCTCCAGTTGGTAATGTTCCGCCGTTTGTTAAAGTCGTTCTGTATGATGGTCCGATCATCGTGCAGTTTGAAAATATTGCACTTGTAAATGGTGTTGCGCTATCTCCTGCAGCATTGTTATCAGATTCAAATCCTTCAGATGTTGAAACCCCAGGGTTATCAGCAATATTTGGATCTCTTACACCCAAACAGAATTGTACATTTCCGCTATATCCAAAATCGGTATCAAAATCATCATCTAATCCTCTAAAAGCGATTAAGTGTTTACAGTTTACTGAACCTCCAAACCATTCGAAGGAATCGTCGTTAGCATGAGAAACTTGAACATAGTCAATAGTTGTTCCTCTTCCAACTGCACCAAAAGTCAATCCGTTGATTTCTTGATTAGCAGCATATACATAACCAGCAAATTCGATACGAACATATTTTAATGTTCCTGAATTGTCGTTGTCGTCTGGAGTTGTTCCTCCTCCGTATTGAGTGTCAGCACTTGCGGTGATTCCCTCAATATTGTTAACCCCATTGTTGGAATTATAAGAGGCTTTTCCTAATAAAATTACACCTCCCCAGTCACCTTTGTTTCTAGATCCTGCAGCGTTATCTGATGTAAATACAATTGGACTTGTTGCCGTTCCAATAGCGTTTAATTTGGCACCTTTAGTTACAAATAAACCAGCTCCTGCAGCGGTATGGTCGCCACGGATTACTACCCCTGGCTCAATAGTTAAAACCGCATTGTTTGTCACATAAATTTGTGCTTTCAAATGGTAAGTGTTTCCAGCTGTCCATGTAGTATTAGCCGAAATATTAGCCGTTACATCCACATTTGTTGCTGGGTAAGTAGCGTTTTGTGGATCAAAATTTGTCCAGCTGTCTGTCCACATTGGAATTGGAGCTGGAGCAAATGCCCCACGGTAAGTAGTTGATACAATTTGTGCATTCATTGAAATGCTAACTAAAAAAAGCATCAATAGAAGATAAATTTTTTTCATTTTTTTTGATTTTTAATTTTAATCAAATATATTGTGCTTATGTAAACATAACATTGCTCAAATATTATTTTACAGCTAAATTTGTGTTTTGAAATTGTTAAGGATTTGTTTTAAAAATTAAGCATTAAAAAAGCCAGAAAAATTTCTGGCTTTTTTTAAGATGTGACTGCTTTAAAAATTATAATTAATAGACAAAGACATTGTTGGCCCGAACTTAGTTCTCCAAACCAAATCGTCTGTTTTATGGTCGTAGCCATTTAAATTTTGCGAATCCCCAGTAAAAATAGAGTTAACAATTCCTTTGAAACCATTAATTCTTGGTGCGGTTCCTGTGTCGTTGTTTTGGTAAAAAATTAAATCTTGGGCTAAGGCATTTTGTACATTGAATTTAACCTCCAATTTGTTACTCATAAAACTTTTTGCTACTTGGAAATCCAAGAAAGTTCTTGCTTTTTCCCAATAGGCTGGTGTTGCGCCTCCTGGAGTTTGATTCCCGTGAATGGCGATTCGGTTTCCAATTCGATTAATGTTTGCCGATGCCGCCCACCCTTTTTCTTTGTTCATATATTGAATTCCCGCATTAAACACATAAGGCGATTGCCCTTGTAAAGGAATGTCTGTTAAAGTGGCGGAAGTAACTAAATTCGAAATGTCCACTTTTGAACGAATTACCGCAAGATTGGTAAAAACCGTTAAATCATCCAATAACTTGTTGTTTTCGGCGCCAAAAATCGAGCTCAGTAAGGTTCTGTATTCTAATTCGAAACCACGATTTGTTCCAGATTTAGCGTTTTTATATTGATTTGAATTGTTGGCTTGTGCTTGTAATTCAATTGGATTTGAAAATTCTTTATAAAATGCCGAAACTGAAAACAATTGCCCTTTTCCTGGGTATATTTCATATCGGAAATCCGCATTTAGAATTTCTGCGATTTTTAATGTTGGGTCGCCTGAGGTGTTAAACCTTGTTGCAGCATCGTAAAAAAGAAACGGTGCTAATTCTCTAAATTCCGGACGATTTACTGTTTTTGATCCGCTAAGTCTCAGATTTTGTGTTTTTGATAAACTATAAATAAAATTAACCGAAGGTAAAAAATCAAGTTGGTAATCATCAACCGTAACAGGTAATCCCGCATCGGATTTTGAATCCAATTGCTGCGAATAATTTTCTACTCTAGCGCCCAAGACCATTCTTAATTTTCTAAACGAACTATCAAACATCATATAGCCCGCATCCAATTTGGAATTGGCAGTGTAGGTGTCGTTTCCTTTTGTGGCATCATATAGGGTTAAACCGCTAGAGTTTGGACCTAAAATGCCCATGTTTGAACTATTAAAAATAGTCGCATTTGTTTGTGAGGAAATGCTATTTAAAAAGGTATTGTCACCATAATTTACGCCATCTACTATTCCCTTAAATCTTACATAGCCTAACTGTCTTGCGTTGAAGTCTCTGTTTCGAGATTGCATGATACCCCCCGTTTTAAAATCTATAGAAAAATCATCCGTTAGTTTTATTTTTTTGCTTACATCTATTTTAGTGCTAACAATGCTTTCTATGTTTTTTGAGGAATAAATAGACCCTGGATAATCGGCCCCTACAGAATTAGTCGAAAAATAAGCAGATGGTTCAGAAACGGTTCCGTCATCAAATTTTATATATAAATAACTATTCCGTCTTTCGGTTGGTACTTCTCTATTTACGTTGCTATATGACCCAACCCAATTTATTTTGATTTTGCTTTCTGGTAAAAAATGCTCCCCGACTAATTGTCCTGAATAGATTTTATTATTTATAAACAATCTAGAGGTTGTGCTAATATAAAGCGGATCGCTTTCTTGGCTCAAACTACCATTTCTATCCATAACTTTACTATCGGAATTTATACTATATAAGTTTTTAAAACTCACAGTGTTGTTTGGATTAAATTTATACGACAGATTGCCAATTGTAGCAAAAAGGGTTTGAACTGAATAATTTTGGTCCAATTGATCGGTAACCATTACTCCAGGAGAATCATAGGTTTTTCGGTTTGTTTCGTTATAATTATTGGTTTTATTATGTGTAACCGAAACCAACATTCCTAGACTTTTATCGTCTTTCAATTTATAAAATCTCCCTAAAGTATATTGAAAACTAGTGTTGGGGCTGAACGCTTTTTCATACAAATTCCAATCCGATTGGTAGGATTTGGCCAATGATGCAATTTCAGAAGCGTTACCAGAATTTTGAAGCGCTTGAAATTCTTGTACATTAGGGAAATTAGTTGGCAAAGCTCTCGTTCCATCATCTAACCCTAACCAAGCCGTTTTTCCTCCATGGGAATATAATTGTTTTTTTCCTGTAGTAATGGTGTTATATCCTGATCCAACAGAAAGTGATTCGAAATTTTTATCTGGCGTGGCTTTGGTATTTATTTCAATAACGCCTCCGGCAAATTCTCCTGGCAAATCGGGCGTAGCTGTTTTATAAATAACCAAATTATCAATCATATTGGCTGGGAAAATATCAAAAGAGAAGGCTTTTCTATCTGGCTCGGTACTTGGTAATGGTGAACCGTTTAAATAGGTGGTGTTATAACGGTCATTTAATCCGCGGATGATTACGAATTTATTATCTTGAACACTCGCGCCGCTGATTCTTTTTAATACGTCTGAAGTAGTTTTATCTGGGGTTCTTTTAATAGTTTCGGCTGAAATTCCATCGGAAACTCTTGGACTATTTTTCTGTACCGTTAATAATGATTTTAACGATTCCGCCTTCATTTTTGTAGTAGTAATCACCACTTCTTTCAATGTGTTTTTTTCTTCTGATAACGAAACAGTCAAGTTGGTGGTTTCGTCTTTTGTGGTTTCTACTTCAGAAATTATTTTTGTTTCGAAAGTAAATGCTGAAAATTGCAAATTGTACTTCCCAACCGCTACATTTCTAAAAATAAAATTTCCATTCGCATCCGATTGCGTGGCCATTTTTGTTCCAACAATCAAAATTGTTGCTCCTGGTAAAGATTTTCCAGAGGCTTCTTCAATGATGGTTCCTTTAATGATGGATTGTTGCGGGGTGTTTTGAGAAAATACTGAACCCGTAAAAAGAATGAAAAACGAAATAAATAAAGCTACTTTATTCATAAAATAAATGTTGTTTAGGTTGCCCTTAAAATTTTTACAAAAGTACCATCTCCCTATTTTATACATGTTAACTCTGTATTACCAAATCCGGCAAAAACACGTCTAATGTTAAATTTGTGTTATGAATTAAAAACAAAAAACTCCTCATTTTGAGGAGTTTTTTTAAGATAAAGATTGCTTTATTATCCTTTCAAAGCTTCGGCACCACCAACAATTTCAAGTATTTCATTCGTAATTGCTGCTTGACGTGCTTTGTTATAAGTCAGTTTCAATTGATCTCTCAATTCGGTTGCGTTGTCGGTTGCTTTGTGCATTGCTGTCATACGAGCGCCGTGTTCTGAGGCAAAGGAATCTCTAATTCCTTTGTATAATTGTGTTTTTAATGATTTTGGAATCAATGTTAACACGATTTCTTCTTTTGAAGGTTCAAAAATATAATCTCCTGTTGCTACTGGCTTGTCCGATTTTATTGGAGCCAATGGCAAAAACTGTTCGGTTTGAACGATTTGTGTTGCGGCATTTTTAAATTGATTGTACACCAATTCAATTTTGTCATAATCGCCAGAAATGAATTTTTCGGTTAAAACATCAGCGATTTTAGCTACATTTTCAAAAGTCAAATTGTCAAAAACCGGACTTTGATTGTCGATTACCGTAAGGGTTTTGCTTAACGCATCATTTCCTTTTTTTCCAATCGCCAAAACATCTACTTCAATTCCTTTATAAAAATCAGATCGGTTTTTAACTTCTTTTATTACATTTGAATTAAAAGCGCCACACAATCCTCTGTTGGAAGTAATCGCAACAACTAAAACTTTTTTTACTTCTCTTTGGGTTGTAAAAGTTCCTCCAGCATCACCATCTAAAGTTGCTGATAGGTTTTGTAATAATTCCGTTAATTTTTCGGCATAAGGGCGCATGGCTGTAATGGCGTCTTGCGCCTTTTTTAGCTTTGCTGCAGAAACCATTTTCATCGCCGATGTGATTTGCATCGTTGAGGATACGGATGTAATTCTATTACGGATTTCCTTTAAATTTGCCATTGTATTAAAGTTGTTGGTTGTGAGTTGTTGGTTGATAGTTCTTTGGATAATTCCAACAAAAAATCAACCAAAAACTATCAACTAATTTTAATTATATTTCGCCGAAAGATCTTTAGCTACATTTTCGATAACGGTTGTAATAGCGTCATCTAGTTTTCCTGCTTTTAAAGCATCTAGCGTATCTCTGTGTTTATTATTTAAAAATTCTAAGAAGTCCTTTTCGAATTCTTTAACTTTATTTACAGGTACATTTCGCAATAAGTTTTTTGAACCTGCATAAATAATTGCAACTTGATCTTCTACTGTATAAGGATCGTTAAGGTTTTGTTTCAAAATCTCAACATTTCTTTTTCCTTTTTCAATTACGTTTAAAGTTACAGCATCTAAATCAGAACCGAATTTTGCGAAAGCTTCTAACTCACGGTATTGCGCTTGGTCTAATTTTAAGGTTCCTGCTACTTTTTTCATGGATTTAATTTGAGCATTTCCTCCAACACGAGATACCGAAATACCTACGTTTATCGCTGGACGAACTCCTGAATTAAACAAGTCGCCATCAAGGAAAATCTGACCATCTGTAATCGAAATTACGTTGGTTGGAATATACGCAGAAACGTCACCCGCTTGTGTTTCAATAATTGGTAATGCCGTTAACGAACCGCCACCTTTCACAATTGATTTCAATGTGTCTGGCAAATCGTTCATGTTTTTGGCGATATCATCATTTGCGATTACTTTACACGCTCTTTCTAATAAACGACTGTGTAAGTAAAAAACATCTCCAGGATAAGCCTCACGTCCCGGTGGTCTTCTTAACAAAAGAGAAACCTCACGATACGCAACCGCTTGTTTTGATAAATCATCATAAACAATTAAAGCTGGACGGCCTGAGTCTCTAAAATATTCTCCAATAGCCGCACCTGCAAAAGGAGCATACACTTGCATTGGCGCTGGATCAGAAGCGTTTGCCGCAACAATAATGGTATAAGCCATTGCGCCTTTTTCTTCCAACATTTTAGCAATTCCCGCTACCGTTGACGCTTTTTGTCCAATGGCAACGTATATACAAAATACAGGTTTTCCTGCATCGTAAAATTCTTTTTGATTCAAAATAGTGTCAATACAAACTGTTGATTTTCCAGTTTGACGGTCTCCAATTACCAATTCACGTTGTCCACGACCTACTGGAATCATAGCGTCTACCGCTTTGATACCGGTTTGTAATGGTTCGGTAACTGGCTGACGGAAGATAACTCCAGGAGCTTTTCTTTCCAAAGGCATTTCGTATAAATCGCCGCCAATTGGTCCTTTTCCATCAATTGGAAAACCAAGTGTATTAACAACACGACCTACCATTTGTTCTCCTGTTTTCAAAGAGGCAATACGTTGTGTTCTTTTCGCAGTTGAACCTTCTTTGATTCCTGTTGATGGTCCTAATAATACAACCCCAACATTGTCTTCTTCCAGATTCAAAACGATTCCTTCCAATCCGTTTTCAAATTCTACTAATTCTCCGTATTGAACATTTGACAACCCGTAAACACGAGCTATCCCGTCTCCTACTTGAAGTACAGAACCTACTTCTTCAAGGGTAGCACCCGTTTCAAAACCTTCAACTTGCTTTTTTAATATTGCTGATATTTCAGCAGGTTTAATTTCCGCCATAATTATTTATAAATAACTAGTTACTTAATTCTCTTTTTAATACTTGTAATCGGTTGGCAACAGAAGCGTTGTATTGCTTATCGCCTATTCTTAATATAAAACCTCCAATAATGGAAGCGTCTATTGTGTTTTCGATGGTTACTTTTTTGTTTGAAAAAGTCGCTATTTTAGCCAATACTTTTGTTTCTAAAGCAGCGTCCATTGGGAAAGCGGTTGTTACTTTTGCTATTTCAACACCGTTCATGATGTCGAATAATTTGTTGTATTCTACTGCAATGGCTTCTAGAATTTCAAATCGTTTGTTTTCTAATAATAAATGAAAAAGACTTTGGCTAACTTCATTTACATCAGCAAAAACTTCAAGAACTACATTTTTTTTAATATCCGTTTTAATCAAAGGGTTTTGAATAAAATGCGTCAATTCTGAATTTTCTGTAATTGTTGCTGCAATTAAAGTCATGTCGGCGCTCACTTTAGAAGCCACGCCTTTGGAATCGGCGATTTCTAAAATGGCTTTTGCATAACGAATGGCGGCTCTTATTCCTGACATATTAGTTTAATTTAGCTTCACCTAACATTTTTTCGACCAATTTAACTTGGCTTTCTTTGTTAGCTAATTCGTCTTTTAATAATTTTTCGGCAATTTCAATTGACAAATTAGAAACTTTATCTTTCAATTCGGAAATTGCTGCATTTTTTTCGCTGTTTATGGCCGCTTTTGCTTGTTCAATCATTTTCAATCCTTGAGCTTGCGCTTCGTTTTTAGCATCGGCAATCATTTTTTCTTTTATTTCACGAGCGTCTTTCAACATAGCATCGCGCTCTTGTCTGGCTTCTTGTAAAATTCGTAAATTATCTGATTGAAGGTTTTGCATTTCTTTTTTTGCATTTGCAGCAGAAAGTAATGCGTTTTTTATTCCTTCTTCCCTTTCATTAACGGCATCCAAAATAGGTTTCCAAGCAAATTTTTTCAATAAGAGAATCAATCCCACGAAAATTAGTGTTTGCCAAAAAAACAATCCAAACGAAAAATCATTTATTAACTTATCCATATATATGTAATTAAAGTCTTTTTTTAATTTAATTTTAAACAATAGCTGCAACCAACCGTTGCAGCTAATTTGTTTTTTCTAGTTTTCAGAAACAGCAAATAATGCTGCAAATCCGATTCCTTCAACAAGAGCTGCTGCAATAAGCATAGCTGTTTGAATTTTCCCATAAGAGTCTGGTTGACGAGCGATTGCGTCCATTGCTGAACCGCCAATTCTACCTACACCAATTCCAACTCCGATAACTACTAATCCTGCTCCAATAATTCTTGGCATGTTCATAAAAATATGTATTAAAAATTAAACATTCTTTTTTAAAGCTTTACGCCTTATGCAATAGGCTTTACGCTTACTGCAAATGGCTGCTGCTTAGTGATGAGCTTCTTCTTCGTGATGCTCTTGAACAGCTGAACCAAAATATAACGCTGTCAATATTGTAAATATGTATGCTTGTAACAAGGCGACTAAAATCTCAATTATCGATATCATAAACGATAACATAAAGGATAAGCTGCTTCCTAACCAACTTTTGAAAATAAACATCAAGCCTATTAAACTCATTAATACGATGTGTCCCGCAAACATGTTGGCATACAAACGAATCATTAAAGCAAATGGCTTAATGACTAATCCCATTAATTCAATAGGTGCTAAAATTATTTTCATGGGTGTTGGAACTCCGGGCATCCAGAAAATGTGTCCCCAATAATTTTTATTTGCCGAAAGGTTTGTGATTAAAAAAGTAACGACCGCTAACCCAAAAGTAATTGCGATATTTCCCGTTACATTAATCCCAAGCGGTGTTAATCCGAAGATATTTAAAAACCAGATAAAGAAAAACACGGTTAATAAATGGCTCATGTATTTTTTATAATGTTTTTCGCCAATGTTTGGAATGGCTATTTCATCGCGAATATATAAAACAATTGGCTCAAAAAATCGTCCCGCACCCGAAGAAACTCCGCCGTTTTTGGCGTATGATTTTGCCAAGCTTGTAAACAATAAAAACATCAATAGCGAAACAATCATTATTGTTAAAACTCCTTTTGTGATAGAAAAATCAAGTGGCTGGACATTTGTTGGATGATGATGCTCGTCTTCGGTTAAAGTTCCTGAGGCATCTGTTTTGTATATTTTTTCGTGATGTAATTTGTAGAAATTCCCATTACTTTCGGCAACGGCTTCTCCGTGATTGAATTTTGAAGACGAAAAAAATTGAATCCCATTATCCCATAATATAATAGGTAAAGAAAATCCTATAGGTTGGCCATCATATTCAAAAAGCGAAAAATCGTGACCGTCAAGAACGTGATGTGCTTTTACTTCTTCTATTTGCTCTTTTATAGCTGCTTTTTCGTCCACTTTTTTAGATTGTGTTACCGCTACTTCATGTGTTTCATGAGTCGACTGAATAGTATCGTTGGTATTGGAAAAAGAAAATAACGGAAGACCGGCAATTAAAATTGCTGTTATAAATCTAAGTGGTTTATTAAAAAGCACCATATCTATTGATTATCTAGGGTTTTGGTTTTACTGAAATTTGGTGCAAAGGTACATCTTTTATTAAAATCCGCAAGAATAAAAAACACTTTTTTTGATAGCGGTTTGTTTTTGCGTTCTATTGTTTCTTTGTGTTTATTAATTGGATTGTAATCCATGTTTCAATTGTTAAAAACAATAAGAAAACCACAAGAAAATTAATTTTTTCTATGCTTGGATTTGCTAAATGAGGCTTCAAAATGGGCTTCAAAAAAACATAGGCGACTCCCATTTTAAAAGTGGTAAGAAATAAAAATATAAATCCAACATTAGTCATGCTTATTTGGCTAATTTTAATTAAAATAAAAAGAATTAAGGCCGATAATAAAAAGAAAAGTCCGTACAATTCTGGCAATGAATAGATAAATTCAGATTCAACAAGGTTTGGCGCAAAAAGCAAAAAAATTGTTTTGTGAATTAGCAGCGCAATAACCGAAATAATTGAAGCTTGAAGAATTGGCTTGTATTGTTTGATATTCATTTTTAAGAATTATTAATGTCTTTAAGTTGTCTATTGATGTTGTAAAACGCAATGGCCACTCCTGCTAAAGTTAAAACCTTGACGTAAATATTGTTTGAATTTTTATATTTTTCATCAAGCCAATTTCCCAAAGCGGCAAAGCCAAAAATAATAACGCCCATTTGTATAGGAATATTAATAAACACGAGCCATTTGGTGTTATTTTTCTTCTGGTTTTGGTTGCTCATTGGAAGACGTTATGGTTTTAGTGCTTGGTTTCATCACGCAAGAAGCGCTAAATTCTGCTCCGGGTTCTACGGACAGTTTTCCGCAAATTACATCGCCCTGAATGGTTGCTTTTGACTTGATATTCAAAATTTCGGCAACTTGAATTTTCCCCGAAAATTGTCCTTCAATATCGGCGTTTTTACAAACAATATCGCCTTTTACGCTTCCGGCCGGACCTATCACAATTTTTCCTTTGGTTTGAAAATTTCCTATTAAATGCCCGTCCAATCTAAAATCAGCAGGCGAAATGATATCTCCTTTAATGGTTGTTCCTTCCACAATTCGGTTGGTTTTTCCTAGTAGGTCGGTGTATGATTTTGGGCTTTTTTCAAACATTTTCTTATTTTTTTTGGGGATGTAAAATAGGATTCATGGGCGCATCTTCTTTTATTTCTTCAAGATTAGGCGTTTTCTTTGACTTGGGCTGGATTGTGGGCGGTGGTGGTGGTGGCAAAACAACCGCCGGATTTGGCGCAACAGGAACTTGTATTGGCGGAACTGGCACAACAACAACTGGTGGAGGCGTCAAATACTCGGTCAAATTTTTCTTAATTTGAAGTATTTTATAATTATAATTCGAAATAATTATCGGCGTTTGATTGATTTTATAATCTTTATATTCCTTCAAAATAGTGACAATTCCTTTGGCAAATTCTTCCGAAATAATTCCGTGAATCACAATAAAATTATCTTGCATCGTGAATATATCAAACGAAGTTGAAAGATGGTCCAAAGGATGGTCGGCGATAAAAATCTTTATTTTATCCTGAAGCATTTTGACGGTTTTTGCATCTTGAAAATTAACTTGGTATAAAATTTTCCATGTTTTTGCCGCTTCCCCATTATATTTTAATCCTTCCAAAGTTGGAATGTCTTTTTTCAAAAGCGCATCGGCTTCTTTTCCTTCCGGGCTATTTGGATAATTTAAAGCAACCTCATTTAATCCTTTTTTATAGACTTCTAATCCTTGTAATTTCCCCGCAACGGTGGCTCTCAAAATCTCCATTTTGGAAATAATTTCTTCTCCCGAAAACTGAATCGTTTCTTTTTCTAACTTTTCAAAAACCGAGCGATAATCGCCTGATTCATATATTTTATACCATTCGGCATATGCAATTTCTGGCGCTCCAGCTTGCGTGTTTTCGGTATTCGGGTTTTTTAGAATTTCGGCGTAACGCGATTCGGGATACAAATTAATAATCCGCTCTTTCATGGCTATTGCTTTGTTAGGATCTATAATTTCATATATTTTAAATAAATTATACATCGACGGCAAAACCAAACGTTCTTCGGGATTGTTCAATAATAATTTTTCGAATTTGTTTGCGGCCAATTGGTATTCTTTGAATTTTTCTTTATAAATCGTCCCCAATTGATAATACGCAAAATTTCGTTCTTTGGCCAAACTATCAATCACTTTTTGGTCTTTTGGAATTTGTTTCAAATAAAAATCCGAGGAATATTTTGGTTCTAAACTAGCTGATGGTTTTTCGACTTCTTTTTCTGGTTCTTGAATGTCGGTTTCGGCTTCGGAGTTTTCAATGTTTGTTTTGGACGAGGCGCGGCGCCAATTGTTTTCGTATTTTCTGGAACCCCAAGTTTTCTTAAATTCTAATTTTCCGTATTCGACGGTGGCAAAATTATAAAAATAAAAATCGCTTTGTTTTGCTCCACTTGATGGCGAAACTACTGGCGCTTTAATTGGTTTAACCGACTTTTGATCCATTCCTGGAAAAGATTCTAAATCGTTTCCTGCTAATTTTCCGGATTCATTTTCCTTGGCTGCTTTTTCTTTTAATGCCTGTTTTTCTTGTAAGGCTTTTTTCATTTCATCGTCCTTTTTTAATTGAACAATGTAATTCGAATAATATATTTCTCGTTCCGAATCCGACAAAGAAACTACGCTCAATATGCTATCATTTCTGGTCGCAATTCCTTCGTATTTGATAACGTCTTCGAGGTTTTCTCTTTTCTTTTTTATTAACTTATATTCTTTGGTTTTGGTATTTAATTGGACCAACGTGCTATCATAATATTTCCCCGCTAGCGCATATTTTGGTTTATAAAAATAAATATTCGCGAGATTTCTGTAATTTGAAGCTACTAAATAAGGGTCTTGCGATTTGGTTTTTAGGGATTTGTTGTATTGGGAAATGGCATTTTTTGTTTGCTTATTTTGATCATAAAACAACCCCAATTGATGATGCAAAACATCCAAAAACGGTCTGTTTTCTCTGTCTGCTATCAGTTTGTTGATTTTTTTAAGAAACAAAACCGTGTCTTCTTTGGCAAAATTATACAACCCGGCTTGTTTCAAATGCGCCTGAATTACATATTGTCTTGGCGATTTTCTATTCATGTCAATCACCGATTGATAGGCTAAAAATGCGCTGTCTTTTTGTTCTGATTTCTCATACAATTGTCCCAAAATAAAGCGATATCTAGCTTTTTCTTCTTTTAATTTTGTGTATTCGGTGGCTAATTTTAGTTTGGCAATGGCGCTATCTTTTTCTTCCAAATTCAAAAAAGCTTGCGACAAACTAGCATTCGCATCGGCAAAAATTTGATTTTTTTTCTTAATTTCTTTTAATAAAATAGTTAAGTTTTTCACAGCTAATGCATCGTTTTCGAGACGAATATTGGTTTTTTCACGCCATATTTTGGCTTCAAAAATTTTGTCACTATCGAGATGTTTGTATAAAATATAATTAAATGCTTCCAATGCAGGAACAAATCGCTGGTCATAATAGCGCGCTTTTCCGAGCAATAAATGGGCTTCGTCTATTTGTGGGTTTTTTTCAACACCCCCAATATTCATGGAATGTTTCTGAATGGCTTTGGTGGCTTTGGTTTCGGCAATTTCAAAATTAGGATTTTTTACCACTTCTTCTGTCTCGCTTTGGGCTTTTTGGACTTGCATTCTTTCGATGGTTAGAATTTCCCAAAAATTATCTTTGTAGGTGGTTTTTAAGGATTCAATTCCATCATTAAGCGCAATTCCGCCGTTGTACAAGATGTTGTCACGAGTTGTTAAGGCGTTTAATTTTCTTGAAACGAAGGTATTTTTTTTGGTAGAACAGGCTATCAAAAGGACAAAAAGTCCAATGTAGGTAATATATTTTTGAAGATTCTTTTTCAATGTGAAACGTTTTTATCCTTAAACTATAAAAGGAGGATTTTAGTATATTGACTTGTAAAAATACGTTTCTTTTTGATATCCCGAAAGGATATGTATTGTTTTTTGAAAACGCGGGTTGATTGCTGCGCGGCATTGCGTGAGAAAATTTAAAAACACTTTCACTTTTAGAAACCTTTTTCGTTTGCTATCTTTGCAAAAAAATAAATCAATGTCTTCATTTTATAAATTAAACATTAAAGACGTAAAACGCGAAACCAAAGATGCCGTTTCAATCCTTTTTAATGTTCCCGCAGAATTACAATCCAACTACAAATTCGTTGCTGGACAATACCTCAACTTGAAATTAACCTTGGACGGAGAAGAAATTCGCCGCGCCTATTCCATCTGTTCTTCACCGGAAAGTGGCGAATTAAGAATTGCGGTGAAAGCAGTAAAAAACGGACTTTTCTCGCAATTTGCAAACGCAAAATTAAAAGCGGGTGACACGTTGGAAGTTGGAAGTCCAGAAGGAAAATTCACCTTTGAGCCGCAAGCAGATCGTCAAAGAAATTACGCGGCTTTTGCGGCCGGTAGCGGAATTACGCCTGTTTTATCCATTGTTCAAAGTGTTTTGTTGAACGAGCCGAAAAGCACTTTTGTTTTGGTTTATGGCAATAAAACACCCGAAGAAACTATTTTTCACCAACAATTACACGATTTGCAATCCCAATATGTTGGGCGCTTTTTTGTGCATTTTTCCTATACGCAAGCCAAAGTTGAAAATGAACTTTTTGGTCGAATTGAAAAATCAACGGTAAATTTTATTTTAAACAACAAACACAAAGAATTAACTTTTGATAAATTCTATTTGTGTGGGCCCGAGGAAATGATTAACACCGTTTCGGCAGTTTTAAAAGAGCATAATTTTCCCGAAAAAAATATAAAGTTTGAACTGTTTTCTAGTTCTTCAACGGAAAATAAAATCCAAGAATCGTTAGGCGGTCATTCGAAAATTACGGTTTTAGTAGACGATGAAGAAACAACTTTCGAAATGTCGCAAAAACAAACTATTTTGGAAGCAGCCTTGAAACAAGGAATTGACGCTCCCTATTCTTGCCAAGGTGGAATTTGCAGCAGTTGTTTGGCGAGAATCACCTCAGGAACGGCCGAAATGAAGAAAAACTCCATTTTAACCGATAGTGAAATCGCCGAGGGATTGGTATTAACATGTCAAGCGCACCCAACTTCCGAAACGATTTATGTAGATTATGACGATGTGTAAATAATTTAAGAATTCAGATTTTAGGTTTGTAAGAAAA
>CAIMBK010000052.1 GCA_903839195.1 uncultured Bacteroidota bacterium
AAAAGTCATATTTTGACTAAAAAATCTAAAAAACGTAAATTAGCTTTGACACACTCAGCGCTAGTTCACAAAACGGATATGAAAAGCATCAAACAACAATTAAGAATTATCTAAATGGTTATTGGTTGAAAGTTATTAGTTGATGGTTTTTACCAACAACCAAATACCAACAACCGACAACTTTAGTATTCTTTAGGTTAAAACAATTTTAAATAACCTTGGAGTATGGCCTTAAGTTCCCTTGATTAAATTCGGGACGCCTGCTACAAAAAAACAGTAAAAATTATGCCAAGATCGGTAAACTCAGTTGCTAAAAGAGCACGAAGAAAAAAAATAATGAAGCAAGCCAAAGGTTTCTTTGGTAGACGTAAAAACGTTTGGACAGTTGCGAAAAATGCGGTAGAAAAAGCCATGTGCTACGCTTACCGTGATAGAAAAGTGAACAAAAGAAATTTCCGTGCACTATGGATTCAACGTATTAACGCTGGAGCTAGATTGGAAGGAATGTCTTATTCGCAATTCATGGGGAAAGTAAAAGCTAACGGAATCGAATTGAACAGAAAAGTTCTTGCCGATTTAGCGATGAACCACCCAGAAGCTTTCAAAGCTGTACTTAAAAAAGTAAAATAAACGTTTTATCAACTCAATTTACTTCTTACTTATAAAAAAACCCATTCAATCGAATGGGTTTTCTTTTGACCAAAAATGAATGCTATATCGGAAAAAGTTCAAACTCATTTAAATACTTGCGTTTTTCACTAAAAAGTTTTTGCAATTGCAAATAATACCGCTGAAACTCCTCATCTTTTGGATTGATTTGCAAAACAAATTGCACTTGCCCAATTAGATGTTCCAAATAATTCGATTGATTAATTCCAACATATCTCCGATGTTCATAAAGCCCATATTTAGTAATAAAATACATAGTTTGTCGTAGCGCATTTCGTTTCTGAAAAGGCACTTGCGGTTTTTTATTTACTACAATTCCCGTTACCAACTGCCGCATATCTGGCGTCATGAGCTGGGTTTTTGATTTATTGATTCGCAAATCGTATTTTCTTAAAGTTTCTGTAACTTTTTTCAAAAGTCGTTTCTCATCAAAATCGCCCGAAAAGGTCATATCATCCGCATATCGCGTGTATCGAATTTTTCGCATTTGACAATATTCGCCCAAAATGGCATCCAAGGGTTTGAAAAATAAATTCGACAGACAAGGACTTGTTGGTGCACCTTGAGGCAAAGATTTATCTTTGCAGCACAATTTAGCCATCAAATTCGATACTAATTTAGAATAACCCAATTGATGAAACAGCTTTTCAACCTCCCCTATTCGAATTGATGTAAAAAAGTTTTCTATGTCTAAAGTCAAAACTTTGGGTTGGTTTTTATGAAATTTGAGATTGTCCATTAAGCCACTTTTTGGTTTATAAGCCTTGGCATAATCACTCACAGGAATTTTATATAAAATAGCATTCAGAATCCAATATTGAATTTCTTTCAAACTCGGAAGCGGTTCTGAAATGGTGCGTTTGGTACCGTTTTTTTTCAGAATTTCAAAATTTCGATAAAAAAAAGGGGTAAATAAAGCAGCTTTATGTAAATAATCTTTGCTATACCCAACCAATCCTGCCAAATTTGTGGTGTTGTATATAACTGGAACATTATTAGAATATAGTTTTTCAGCATATTCCAAACAGCGGTGTAACTCTGATTCGGAAAAACCAGAATGAATTGCTTCTTTAATGAATTTGGTTTTATAGGTTGAAAAATCCATAATATTAATTATCAAATAGTTAATAGTTTACTTTTAAGTTGAAAAGGGCGTTAATTTGATTTTCGGAAAACTCCAAAATTAATAACGGAGTGAGCAATTGAACAATCACTCACTCCCGCTAAGAATATGGGTTTAAAAGGTTCGAAGCTCTGCGGAGAACCTGTTTAAACCCAGTGCTTGAAAGAGCATTCTATTACAGCGCTGTGACTCACGGCACCGGTGCTGAAAAAAACAGCACAGTCCTTCAAAAAGTTAAAACGTCAATTCGTTTAAATTGGGTACAAATACTTTGCGTTTGTCCAATTTTGGAATCATTCGTTTTTTATCTTTTTCAATCCAATCTTCTTTCTTTTTACTTTTGTTTTTAGGTAATTTCATAAATCAAGATATTGAATTTCAATTGCTTAACACTAATCGTTATATAAATTTAGAAAAATGATTTCGAAAGTCAAACGCTTTATTTTGTTTTTTTTAAAATACCTTAAAAAATCCGATTATCAAAACAAATTATCGGTAAGCAGCAAAAATTTCCTCAAAATTTGTACTTTTGAAAACAAATCAAAAACATGAAAATCGTCATTTCGCCAGCCAAAACTTTAGATTTCGATTCGAAATTGCCAATTGCAACTTTTTCGGAAGCACAATTCTTGAAAGAAGCCAAACAAATTCATGCCGTTTTGAAAAAAAAATCACCCACTCAATTGTCTAAATTGATGGAGATTTCGAGCAATTTGGCCAACCTCAACTGGGAACGTAACCAGCAATGGCATCTCCCCTTTACACCAGAAAATGCTCGGCCAGCGGTTTTTGCTTTCAATGGTGAAGTCTATTCTGGATTGGATGCCTATTCGCTTCCTATTGAAAAATTTACCGATTTACAAGATCGATTGCTCATTCTTTCTGGATTGTATGGATTCTTGAAACCCCTCGATTTGATTCAGCCCTACCGACTTGAAATGGGAACCCAAATGCCGGTTGGAACAAATAAAAATTTATATGCTTTTTGGAAAATAAAACTAACCAAAGCCATAAACGCTTTACTTCAAAAAGATGAATTGTTTGTGAACTTGGCGAGCAATGAATATTTTTCGGCAGTAGATGCCAAAGCCTTAAAAGTGCCCGTAATTACCCCTGAATTCAAGGATTACAAAGACGGAAAATTAAAAATGATTAGTTTCTTTGCAAAAAAAGCACGCGGATTGATGGTGCGTTATATTATCGATACAAATGCTCAAACTCTTGAAGATTTAAAGGGTTTTAATTATGAAGGGTATCAATTTGATGCCAATTTATCTACTCAAAATAAATTAGTTTTCACGAGATAGTGGATAAATCTAGCTGTTTTAAAAAAGAAAAGTAGAAAGAATAGGTTTTAAGAATTAACCCAATTTTCAAGCATTTTTTTTCCATTCGGGGTTAAAATACTTTCGGGATGAAACTGAACGCCTTTAACATCATATTGTTTGTGACGCAACGACATAATGAATCCGTTTTTATCTTCTGAAGTTATTTCTAGCTCCTTTGGAAAATCCAACGAATTAACAACCCAAGAATGATAACGTCCCACTTCAAATTCGGACTCTAGTTCGTTAAACAAAATTTCGTCGGAAACCAAAGTGTTTATTGGCGTGGCAATTCCGTGAAAAACGGTCTTTAAATTCAGTAACGTAGCTCCAAAAAATTCAGCAATTGCTTGTTGCCCCAAACAAATTCCAAGAATACTTTTTGTGGTGAAATAGGTATTGATAACCTCTTTTAATTGACCCGCATCTTTTGGAAGTCCGGGCCCCGGCGATAACACAATTTTGTCAAACGGCAGTAATTCTTCCATATCAAATTCATCGTTTTTATAAACGGTAACTTCACAACCTAAATCCTCCAAATAATGGGCTAAATTGTAAGTAAAACTGTCATAATTATCGATGATTACGATTTTTTTCATTAGGTTTTCTGCTTTTTCTTTTTTGCCGCTGGAAATAAAACATTGTTCAAAATCAATCGGAAACCGGGTGAATTGGGATGCAAATCTAAAACAGTGGGTTCATCACCCACTTTATGTTGGTAATCTTCGGGGTCATGACCGCCAAAAAAAGTAAACATGCCCTTCCCTACTTGTCCGTGAATATAACGAGCTTCCTCATTGAGTTGATTTTCGCCCAAAACCAAAATATTAGATTTAACTAATTCTCTCTCAAAAGCGGTCGTTTGTCCCATAAAACCTTTAATTAATTGTGTATGATTTTGACACAACATGGTTGGAATTGGGTCCCATTTTGCCGAATATTCCATCAAAGTGAAATAGTCTTTTTCCATTGGAATTTTGATTCGTTTTTCGGTCATATCGATATCAGAAAACTCATAATGTTCGGGTTTTCTGTCTAATATAAAATTCTTGAAAGCAAATGTTTTTGTATAATCAATTTTAGATTGATAATTTCCATCACTTGGATCGCCGTCAAACATGGGTTCGCAAATATCAACCCCTTCGGCCGATAAAGCAATATCAAAACTATCAGCGGCAGAACACATGGCAAACATAAAACCACCTCCAATTACAAAATCTCTAATTTTTTTGGCTACAGCCAATTTCTCTATGGAAACTTTGGCGTAGCCTAATTTTGTGGCTAATGCTTCCGCCTGATTTTTTTGTTCAATGTACCAAGGTGCATTTCGATAGGCGCCATAAAATTTCCCATATTGTCCCGTAAAATCTTCATGATGCAAATGCAACCAATCGTACAAAAGCAATCCGTCCGATAAAACTTCTTCGTCATAAATTGGGGTGAATGGAATTTCTGCATACGTCAAAACCAATGTTACCGCATCATCCCAGGGTTGTTTTCCTTTTGGAGTATAAACAGCAATTTTGGGCGCTTTTTCAAGAATTACGGTTTCCATATTTTGCGATGGACTTGATATTTCTAATAAAATTGCCGCTTCTTCACTATCCGATAGAACTTCAAAACTAACGCCACGTATTTGACATTCTTTTCGAATTTCGGGAGCATCGGGAAGTAAAAAGGAACCGCCTCGGTAATTCAACAACCAACTGGCTTTATAATTTTTGCTTAAACACCAATAAGTAATTCCGTAGGCTTTCAAATGATTTTGTTGCGTAGTTTCATCCATTGGCAACAAAACAAAGGAGGCTTTTGCAGAAAAACAAATTAGAATAAAAAGGGAAATGAATATCTTTTTAAAAGGCATTTTAATTTTTATTTCAAAGGTAATAGAAATTTTTAAAGAAAAGAATTAAAACGGCACTTCGCTATCATCTTCAAAGGAATTTAAATTACTTCCAAAGGCTTCGTTTGGCGAAGGCAAATTCTTAGTTTGAAACGGATTATCATCGTGATTCATTTTGGAAGGCAAATCGCCATATCCGCCACTATAATCCTCTAGGTTTTCAAATTTACCTAAATTTCCAATGAATTTTAAACGAATACTTTCCAAACTACCATTTCTATGTTTGGCGATTATAAATTCGGCTTGACCGTCTGTTGGTGAATGTTCATCGTCATCCCATTCATCAATTTTGTAGTATTCGGGACGATAAATAAACGACACAATATCAGCATCTTGTTCGATCGCTCCTGATTCCCTAAGATCCGAAAGCAAAGGTCTTTTACTAGAGCCACGGGTTTCAACGGCACGCGATAATTGGGATAAGGCAATAACCGGAACGCCTAATTCTTTGGCCAAAGCTTTTAGATTTCTAGAAATAGTTGAAATTTCTTGCTCCCGATTTCCGCCACCTTTTCCGTTGCTTCCTCCCGCCGTCATCAATTGCAAATAATCGACAATAATCAATTTTATTCCGTGTTGTGATGCCAAACGTCTTGATTTTGCTCGTAAATCAAAAATGGAAAGCGAAGGCGAATCATCAATAAACAAAGGGGCTTTTTCTAAATCTTTAACTTTAATGCTCAATTGTTCCCACTCGTGTTTTTCTAATTTTCCTGTTCGCAATTTTTCGGAAGACAAACCCGTTTCAGAAGAAATCAATCTTGTAATCAACTGAACAGATGACATTTCGAGTGAAAACAAAGCAACAGGATGTCCAAAATCGATTGCAATATTTCGAGCCATCGAAAGTACGAAAGCTGTTTTACCCATACCAGGACGAGCTGCGATAATAATTAAATCGCTCGGTTGCCATCCGGATGTAATTTTGTCCAATTTTTCGAAACCGGTTGCAATTCCGCTTAAACCTTCTTTTCCAGCAATTTCTTCAATTCTTTTTTTGGCTTGAATCACCAAACTTTGTGCGGTTTCGGAGCTACGTTTAATATTTCCTTGGGTAACTTCGTATAATTTGGATTCGGCTTTGTCTAATAAATCAAAGACATCGGTAGTTTCGTCGTAGGATTCTTCAATGATTTCGGAAGAAATACGGATTAAACTTCGCTGAATGTATTTTTGAAGAATAATTCTGGAGTGAAATTCAATATGCGCCGAAGACGATATTTTCTGAGTAAGTTGAATAAGATAGAAATCGCCACCCGCCAAATCTAGTTTGGCATTCTTTTTAAGTTGCGCCGAAACGGTCAATAAATCTATGGGTTGCGAATCGGTAAATAACTGGAAAATGGCCTCAAAAATGTGTTTATGAGCGTCTTTATAAAAGGCATCAGGCTGTAAAATATCAATTACCTCATCAACCCCTTTTTTATCAATCATCATTGCACCAAGAACGGCTTCTTCCAATTCGAGAACTTGCGGAGGAAGTTTGCCTTTTTCGAGGTTGATAATAGCCGATTTGTCTATTTTGTATGCGGGTTTATTGGTAACATTTTCCATAAAGCGAAAGTAACAAAAAAATAAAAAAAATAGTTAAGGAGTTATAACAAAGAAATGTTTATAACTCATGGTTTTTTGTTAATAAGCAAAAAAAAATCCGAAACGATGGGGTTTCGGATTTTTACTTATTTATATATAAATTTACTCTTTAAACTCCCCCATCTTGCTGTATTTGTCCATTCTTTGGGCAACAAGCTCGGATGTTGATAAGTCTTTCAATTCGTTAAATCCTTTAAGAATATATTTTTCAACGGATTTAAATGTAGTTTCACGGTCATAATGAGCACCACCTAATGGTTCTGGGATGATATCATCTACTAATTTTTGTTTTTTCATATCGGAAGATGTCAATTTAAGCGCGTCGGCAGCTTGTTCTTTATATTCCCAACTTTTCCAAAGAATAGAAGAACATGATTCTGGAGAAATCACAGAATACCAAGTATTTTCCAACATATAAACGCGATCGCCAACACCAATTCCTAATGCGCCACCGGAAGCTCCTTCGCCAACGATTACGGTAATTATTGGCACTTTTAATCGAATCATTTCGAAAATATTTCTAGCAATGGCTTCTCCTTGTCCGCGCTCTTCGGCTTCCAAACCAGGATAGGCGCCCGGTGTATCAATCAAAGTTACAACAGGAATTCCGAATTTTTCGGCCATTTTCATCAAGCGTAATGCTTTTCTATAACCTTCTGGATTGGCCATTCCGAAATTTCGATATTGACGAGTTTTGGTGTTAAAGCCTTTTTGTTGACCAACAATCATAAACGATTGTCCGCCAATTTTTCCTAAACCACCAATCATCGCTTTGTCATCTTTAAAATTTCTGTCGCCGAATAATTCTAAGAACGAATCGCCACAAAGAGCATTAATATGATCTAATGTATACGGACGATTTGGGTGTCTGGAAAGTTGAACGCGTTGCCAAGCCGTAAGGTTTTTATAAATGTGTCGCTTGGTTTCTTCGAGGCGTTTTTCGATTTGTTTGCAAGTGTTGGTCACATCAACATTCGATTCTTGACCAATAACTTCGCATTTGTCTAATTGGTCTTCTAGTTCTTTTATAGGAAGTTCAAAATCTAAATATTCCATAGGATAATTTTTGTTCGAAAGGCAAAGATAGTTTTAATGTTTTAAGTGACAAAGTTTCAAAGCGCAAAGTTACCATTCGATTTTGGTATTTTTAATCAAATATCAATCCTATTCTTGCTTCTTGTAATATTTGATAATCCCATTTATAATTACGGTAGAAAGGATGATTAACGCCCCAATATAGAAGTCGGTACTCATTTTTTCTTTTTCTTTAAAAACAATTACGGCGAGAATAATTCCATAAATTGGCTCTAAATTAATGGTTAACATCACCGTATAAGGACTTAGAAATTTCATCACTTTTACAGACGCAATGAAAGCATAAGCGGTACAAAAAGTGCTCAAAATTAAGAGATATAACCAGTCGGAATTAGAAATAACAAAAAAAGAAGTGGAAAAACTATTGGAAAAAAGTAAAAAAACCGAAAAGAAAAGTACGCCACCAAGCAACTCATAAAAAGAGATTACTGATGGGTTGAATTCCTTAGCAAATTTTCCATTAATAACAGCAAATAATGCCGATAAAAATGCGGAAGTCAATGCCAATAAAATGCCATAAAAATAATGTCCATCGACTTTAAAAATAATATACAAACCCGAAATAACAATGAGTCCGAAAACTACTTCATACCAAATTATTTTTCGGCCATATGCGAATGGCTCCATCAAAGAAGCAAAAAAAGCACCTGTTGAAAGGCAAGCCAAGGTTACCGAAATATTGGACACTTTTATTGCCTTAAAAAAAGTATACCAATGAAGTGCGATTATTAATCCCGCAAGTAGAAAAATGACCCCTGTTTTCAGCGGGATTTTCAGCGGGATTTTTTTTATTTTGATATAAATAAGAATAAAACCTACGGCCAAAAGCATTCTAATCCAAACCAAAGGCAATGCGTCTAATGAAATTAAGGCTCCTAAAACGGCCGTAAATCCCCAAACAAATACAATAAAATGTAAATGGAGGTAGCTTTTAAGGCTATCGCTTAGCATTTCGAAGTAAATAAATGGCTAAAATCCCAAAGACAAAATTGGGTACCCAAACCGCAATTAGTGGAGAAATAGATGATTTTTCGGCCAAAACACCAAATATTTTATCGAAGAAAACAAACGAAAAAGCAAGAAAAATTCCAATGGCAAGATTGATTCCCATTCCGCCACGGCGTTTCATCGAAGAAACTGCCACCGCAATAATGGTTAAAATAAATGCAGAAACAGGTGTGCTGTATTTTTTATACAAAACCACTAAATAGATTTTAATATTCGAATTTCCTCGCTTGATTTCTTTGTCAATAAACTTATTTAATTCGCCATACGAAAGCGTTTCGGCAACGTAAATAGTTGGGGTTAAATCTTCTAAATCAAATGGAAATTTTCTGATTAATTTGTCTTCGTTAATGATAACGTCGTTCAATTCTCCAACTGTTCTTTTGGAATAGCCATTAAGCACATAAGTACTGTCTTTTGGGTTCCAGCGAATGCGATTGGCGGTTATTTTGTATTCCAATTTATGATTATTGAATTTTTCATAAACAAAATTGAATGCCATATTGGAATTTATATTGAAATTAGAAACATAAATATATTCCGTTGGACTAATTTGACGAAACACATCGGAATCATCACGTATTACTGCCTTTCCGTTACCAATGAGGTAATTGTATCTAAAATTCCAATAGCCTTCGCTTGCTTTTGGAACCAAGAAAAAACCAGCAAATAAGGAAATCATTGAAACAATTGCTGCGCCAATAAGAAAAGGTCTCAAAAATCGTGTAAAAGAAATTCCAGAACTTAAAATAGCAATCACTTCGGTATTGGAAGCCAGTTTGGATGTAAACCAAATTACCGATAAAAACAAGAAAATTGGAAACAGAAAATTAGCGAAATAAATCGTGAAATCGAGATAATATTGGGCCACCTTTGCAAACGGGACTTTGTTTTCAATCATTTTATTGACTTTCTCAGAAACATCGATTACAATTCCAATAGGGACAAACAAAAGTAACATGACCGAAAAAGTGGTCAAATAGCGTTTTAAAATGTATTTGTCTAATATTTTCATTGCAATAAATTATAACCTTTGACTCATGTTTTTGACCATCATTTCTTTCCAAGGTCTAAAATCTCCCGCTAAGATATGCTTTCTTGCCTCACGAACCAACCACATATAAAAACCAAGATTATGAATCGTTGCAATTTGTTTTCCAAGGTATTCGTTGGCAGCAAACAAATGGCGCAAATAGGCCTTTGTATATTCGGTATCCACAAATGTCAAACCCATTTCATCAACGGGAGAAAAATCGTCTTCCCATTTTTTGTTTTTAATATTGATGGTTCCGTTTGCCGTAAACAACATCCCATTTCGGGCATTTCTTGTTGGCATTACGCAATCAAACATATCAATTCCTAAGGCAATATTTTCCAAAATATTTATTGGTGTTCCCACGCCCATCAAATAGCGCGGTTTGTCTTCGGGCAAAATAGCGGTCACAATTTCGGTCATTGCATACATTTCTTCTGCTGGTTCGCCAACCGATAATCCGCCAATAGCATTTCCTTGCGCGCCAGCATTGGCAATATATTCAGCCGATTGTTGTCGTAAATCTTTGTATGTACTTCCTTGAATAATCGGAAAAAACGTTTGTTCGTAACCATATTTTACAGGCACTTTATCCAAATGATTGATGCATCGGTCAAGCCAACGGTGCGTCATGTGCATCGAACGTTGCGCATATCGATAATCACATGGATACGGCGTACATTCGTCAAAAGCCATAATGATATCGGCGCCAATTGTGCGTTGAATTTCCATTACATTTTCGGGTGTAAAAAAATGATAGGAACCGTCAATATGCGATTTGAATTTTACACCTTCTTCTTTGATTTTTCTATTAGCGGAAAGCGAATACACCTGATAACCACCAGAATCGGTCAAAATATTTCGATCCCAATTCATGAATTTGTGCAAACCGCCTGCTTTTTCGAGAATTTGAGTTTGAGGTCTTAAGTATAAATGATATGTGTTTCCAAGAATAATATCGGGATTGATTTCGTCTTTTAATTCGCGTTGATGCACTCCTTTTACGGATGCAACGGTGCCAACGGGCATAAATATTGGGGTTTCAATCTTTCCGTGATCGGTCGTAATGGTTCCGGCTCTTGCCTTGGATTGGGCGTCAGTTGCTAATAAATCAAACTTCATAAATACATTTTTCAGGGGCAAATATAGGCTAATTTGAAAATTAGTCGGCTTTCTGATTAAAAAATTAAAGCTATTTTATGATTTTATTTACCATCGCACAGAAAGAATGTGTTAAATTTTAAATACACGTTTTCTATGGATTTATATTTGCTATTTTAGCGAAATAAATAATCAAACCATCAAATTCATGAAACGAATATTTTTTATTCTCCTTTTACTAATTTCATCAATCACTTTTTCGCAAGACATTTCTGGGCAATGGAATGGCGTTTTGGAAGTACAAGGAACTTCGCTTCATTTGAATTTCAATATTAATAAAACCACCTCGGGCTTTGATTCCACCATGGACAGTCCCGATCAAGGTGCCAAAGGAATTCCGGTAACTACAACTACGTTTGAAAATCGAGTTTTAAAACTTGCCATTACAAATGCAGGTATTGAATATGAAGGAAATCTGGATGCCAACAACCAATTTATTGGAAATTTTAAACAAGCGGGACGAACGTTTCCAATGAATTTATCCTTTTCTAAAATCGAAAAAGAATTGGTTGAAGAAACCTCAAAAGAAGTGAACGTCAATTATATTGAAACCGACATTGTATTAGAAACTCCATTGGGAAAACTATTTGGAACCTTAACCACTCCGAAGCAATTTTCGAAAATTCCTGTTGCTTTAATAATTGCTGGTTCTGGACCAACAGACCGAAATTGTAACAATTCGATGATGAAATCGGATGCGTATAAAAAGTTGGCTCACGAATTGGCCGAAAAAAATATCGCAACCGTTCGCTACGACAAAAGAGGAATTGCTGCTAGTACAGCCGCTGGTTTATCCGAATCTGAATTGCGATTTGAAAACTATGTTACGGATGCCAATGATTGGATTCAACTGCTTAAAAAAGACAAACGATTTTCGAAAATAGCAATTATTGGTCACAGCGAAGGGTCAACAATTGGGATTATGGCGGCAACAAACGCCGACAACTATATTTCGATTGCGGGTCCGGGTCAATCGGCAGATAAAACCTTAAAAGAACAATTGGGTGCCCAATCAAAAGAAATTCAAGAAGCCACATTTCCTATAATTGAAAGCCTTGCCAATGGAAAAATTGTGGAAGATGTGGATCCAAATTTTAATTCCCTTTTTAGAAAAAGCGTGCAACCTTATTTGATTTCATGGTTTCAATATGACCCACAATTGGAAATTAAAAAATTAAACATTCCGATTCTTATTATTCAAGGAACCAACGATATTCAAGTGAGCGTTGACGATGCCAAAAGACTTTCAAACGCCAATCCAAAAGCACAATTGCTTCTTATCGAAAAAATGAATCATATTTTTAGGGTTTCGGATGGCGACCGCCAAGCGAATATTGCGACTTATGACAAACCTAATTTGCCATTAGCAACAGAATTAGTGAAGGTAATTTCTGATTTTATTCTGAAAAAATAACCGCTCCATTCGGCAGAAAATTCAATTAATTAAATTCAAAAAATCGATTCAAACAGTTACTAACATTTCTTGACAACTTTCTGAAAACGTGTTGTTTTTTTGGGCAAAAAAGTATAATTATCTCATTATATTTGTACCAATCTAATAAGTATTTCAATACATGAAACCCAACACACAACAACTTAACGACTTTACTATTCAAGTAAGAAGAGACATTCTTCGAATGGTTCACGCTGTAAATTCAGGTCATCCAGGAGGTTCTCTTGGTTGCGCGGAATTTGTAGTCGCCCTTTATCAAAACATTTTAAATCGCAAACCCGGTTTTGAAATGGATGGAAAAGGTGAAGATTTATTCTTTCTTTCAAACGGCCATATTTCGCCACTTTTCTATAGCGTTTTAGCCCGTAGCGGCTATTTTCCTGTAGCAGAATTAGCCACTTTTCGATTAATCAATTCAAGATTACAAGGACATCCAACTACGCACGACCATTTGCCAGGCATTCGTATGGCTTCGGGTTCATTGGGACAAGGTTTATCTGTGGGAATCGGAGCCGCATTAGCCAAAAAATTGAATTCAGATACTAATTTAGTGTATACGCTTCATGGTGATGGCGAATTGCAAGAGGGACAAAATTGGGAAGCAATCATGTATGCCTCCGCCTACAAAGTGGACAATTTAATTGCCACAATTGATGTTAATGGAAAACAAATTGATGGTGCTACCGACGACGTTTTACCGATGGGAAGCCTTCGTGCAAAATTTGAAGCTTTCGACTGGGATGTTTTAGAAATCTCAGAAGGAAATAATTTAGAAGCTATTATTTCGGGAATGGCAGAAGCCAAATCAAGAACTGGAAAAGGAAAACCTGTTTGTGTATTGATGCACACCGAAATGGGTAATGGCGTAGATTATATGATGTTTAGTCATGCGTGGCATGGAAAAGCGCCAAATGACGCACAATTAGAAACGGCTTTGGCTCAAAATCCGGTAACTTTAGGAGATTATTAATTATGAAAAAGTACATTAACACAGGAAGTAAAGATACGCGCTCAGGCTTTGGAGCTGGAATGACCGAATTGGGTCAAACCAACGAAAATGTTGTTGCGCTTTGTGCCGATTTAATTGGTTCATTAAAATTTGACGATTTCAAGAAAAATCATCCAGAACGCTTTTTCCAAATCGGAATTGCAGAAGCCAACATGATTGGAATTGCCGCTGGTTTAACCATTGGTGGAAAAATTCCTTTTACAGGAACCTTTGCCAATTTTTCGACTGGACGGGTTTATGATCAAATTCGTCAATCGGTGGCTTATTCAGAAAAAAATGTAAAAATTTGTGCCTCTCACGCAGGTTTAACTTTAGGAGAAGATGGCGCCACACACCAAATATTGGAAGACATTGGATTAATGAAAATGTTGCCTGGAATGACCGTAATTAACACTTGTGATTACAACCAAACCAAGGCCGCAACACTAGCAATTGCCGATTTTAAAGGACCGGTTTATTTGCGTTTTGGCCGTCCCGTTGTTCCTAATTTCATGCCATCAGACGAACCATTTGAAATTGGAAAAGCAATTGTTTTGAATGAAGGAACCGATGTTACAATCGTAGCTACTGGCCATTTGGTTTGGGAAGCATTATTGGCAGCAGAAGCATTAGAAGCCAAAAACATTTCGGCGGAAGTAATCAACATTCATACAATAAAACCTTTGGATGAAGCCGCTATTTTAAAATCAATTGCCAAAACAGGTTGTATCGTTACCGCCGAAGAACATAATATTTTTGGTGGACTTGGCGAGAGTATTTCTAGAGTTTTAGCCCTAAACAATCCTTTACCACAAGAGTTTGTTGCGGTTCAAGATACTTTTGGCGAAAGCGGAACACCTGCACAATTAATGGAAAAATATAAATTGAATAACCAAGCAATTGAAGCTGCGGCCGAAAAAGTTTTGAGAAGAAAATAAGTTTCTAATAATACCATAAA
>CAIMBK010000053.1 GCA_903839195.1 uncultured Bacteroidota bacterium
CTACTTTTCCGTTTTCTGGATTAATAATAGCTATAGCATCTTTCTGCCAAATGTTTCCATAGATTTTTCCGTTGATATATTCCAGTTCATTAACGCTTTTTATTTTACTACTTCCAGAATAAACATTAACGTAATCTAGCATTTTTTGAGTAGCAGGATCCATTTTCCAAATTTTCTCTGTTCCGTCCGATTGGTAAATGTATTTTCCATCATTGGTCATTCCCCAACCTTCAATTGGTTTGTCAAATGAAAATGTTTTTTCAAGTTTTAAAGTATTAAGATTGTAAATAAATCCAACTTTGGATTGCCATGTCAATTGAAAAATCTTTCCATTAATCATCGTAATTCCTTCTCCAAAATATTGTGAATCCATATCAACTTGCTTGAAAACCTTGCCAGTTTTGTAATCGTATTTTCTAAAATAGGCCTTTTTTCCATCTGGAGAACCCGTGCTTTCAAATAATGTATCTCTACAAAATTCCAATCCTTCGGTAAAAGATAAAGTATCATGCGGAAACGTATTCACAATTTTATAAGAGGCTAATTTCGGCGACACATTTGAAACCAATTCCACTCTTGAAGTTGTTTCTTGATTTTCTCCTTCAAAATAAACCAAGGCTTTCAAATTTTGATAGCCCAATATTTGTTTTTTAAAATCAAAAGTTATTTTTTCCAATCCCTTTTTGGATCCGATATTTTTGTCATTAATATAATAGACAACACTATCAATTTTCTTGTTTTCAGGATTTAATAATTGAAGCGAAATAACATCATCATTTGTATAAGTAGTCATAAATGATGAATTGTCAAAACTAAAATAACTTTCGGAGTTGGTTTTTGCGCCGTTGCAAGACGCCAATACTAAAGCTAATAAAATGAAGAATAGCGAGTTATATTTTTTCATAATTAAATAATTTATTGGGTTGTAATTAACCCCTCAAATGAATACCAAATTTCTGTTTGCAAACATACAAAAAGTTTGTATATTTGCAACGGCAAGTCCTACACGACCAGCTCCTGCAGAATCCCCCAGGATGGGAACATAGCAAGGGTACGTGGTTGAGCGGTGCGATGTAGGTCGCTTGCCTTTTTTTCTTTATTTATCCAAAATATTTACTTCAAATATAAATTAGTTTCTTCCCATTTGGAAGATTTTTTTTTACATTTTAATTTGTAAAATTAAATTATCTTTATCCAATAATTTTTCAATTTAGTAGGCGAATATGAAAAAAGTAGTTCTCATTACCGGAGGTTCTTCAGGAATAGGAAAAGCGATTGGTGAATATCTTCATCAAAAAGAATTCATTGTTTATGGAACGAGCAGAAACCCAGAACAAATAACGAATTCCATTTTTCCATTAATTGCTTTGGATGTTCGAAATCTAGAATCGATTCAAACTGCTATTCAAAAAGTAATTTCACTTTCAGGTCGAATAGATATTTTAATTAATAATGCAGGAGTAGGAATTACAGGACCTTTGGAAGAAATTCCGATGAACGAAATAAAAAACAATTTCGAAACCAATTTTTTTGGACCAATTGGCGTTATGCAAGCGGTTTTGCCACAAATGCGCACTCAAAATTCGGGATTGATTATCAATATAACGTCCATTGCAGGCTATTTAGGATTACCATATAGAAGTGTTTATTCGGCCTCAAAAGGCGCATTAGAATTAATTACCGAGGCCTTACGAATGGAAGTTAAATCCTTTGGAATTCAAATTACCAATTTGGCTCCTGGTGATTTTGCCACAAAAATTGCATACAGCCGTTTTCATGCGCCGTTAATTAAAAATTCTGCTTATGAAATTCCCTATGGAAATACACTAAAAACCATGGATAAACACGTTGATAGTGGCAGTAATCCTAATGAAGTTGCCGAAGTAGTATTTCAAATTATTCAAAATCCGAGTCCTAAAATTCATTATAAAGTAGGTGCGTTTATGCAAAAACTTTCAATTGTATTAAAGCGAATTTTACCCGATAAAACCTACGAAAAAATCATAATGAATCATTATAAATTGTAATTTTACAACAAGTCTTAACTAAAACAAACAATATGAAATTTTTTATTGACACCGCTAATTTAAACGAAATCAAAGCCGCTCAAGCACTTGGTGTTTTGGATGGAGTAACCACCAATCCTTCTTTAATGGCAAAAGAAGGCATTACTGGAAAAAACAATATCCTAAAGCATTATGTCGCTATTTGTTCGATAGTTGATGGAGACGTAAGCGCCGAAGTCAATGCGATTGATTATGACGGAATGATTCGAGAAGGCGAGGAATTGGCTGATTTACATCCTCAAATTGTTGTCAAATTGCCGATGACTAAAGAAGGAATTATGGCGGCAAAATATTTTTCTGATAAAGAAATTAAAACTAATGTAACGCTTGTTTTTTCGGCGGGACAAGCACTTTTAGCGGCCAAAGCGGGTGCAACGTATGTTTCGCCTTTCATTGGGCGATTAGACGATATTTCGACGGATGGTTTGGCTTTGATTGAAGAAATTCGGGAGATTTATGACAATTATGGTTATGAAACTCAAATTTTAGCCGCTTCGGTTCGTCACACGATGCATATTGTCAATTGTGCGAAAATTGGTGCCGACGTAATGACGGGGCCACTTTCAGCCATTTTGGGACTGTTAAAACATCCATTAACCGATATTGGATTAGCACAATTTATTGCTGATTTTGAAAAGGGAAACAAATAATTACTAAGTAAATTATTTCAAAAGTGTTTCAAAATTAACTTCAAATAAGTTGGTGAAGGCATTTTTGATTCTATGATCGGCATCCAAAACAATGGTTCGGTGGATTTTGGTGAGCGCCCATTTGTTTTTAATCTGATCAAAATTCACACATCGTAATTCCTTAATTCCATCAAATTTATAATTCGATAAGGTGGAATTCCATTTGTTTTGATCTGGATCTAAATTAATAGCAATAAATTGATAATCAGGGTATTTTTGTTTGAAATCCAGCACTTTTTTATGTGCAGCAATCAAATGTGCGCTTGCGTTTTCAGTCCAAAAAAACAAAACTGTTTTCTTTTTTTCAAGCAAATCGGATGCAAAAATCTTCCCATTTCGATCTTCAAGTTGAATTGTTGGTAACGGATTTCCGGTTTTCAATAATTGAATGGCTTTGCCGATTTTGAAGATTTCATTTTTCTGACTTTTATCGGTAGAATATTTGTAATAAACATCAAAAAACTTTTGATTATTTACCATGTTTTGGTCTTCTAGCAAATAAGTAAACGCGATATTATTGAAAATACGGTTCTTTATTTTTTCATTGGTAATCAATTGATTAGCAATATTAAGTTTATTGATATTTGTCTTTAACGCCAAATCTACTTCTGATAAATGATTATGATAATTAACGGCTCCAACATTATCCAACATTCTCGATAAATAATAGATATAAGGAGCGTAGCCCAATAAATTTTCATTATTCATTTCAATTTTTTTTCTAAAATCATAAAAATCGTTCGGAAGTTGATCTGAAATATCCTTTCCTGTTCTAATTTTATGAATTATAGGATACAATTCTTTTTTGGAATAATAGTGATAATCAATAGCAGCTTTAGCATATTCATCAAAACCAGAACTCCATTTGATTGCTTCTTTTTTAGTTTTATAAAAGGCTTTGTTTGAAGAATAAGAAGTGTCAATTATAGTTCGAAATTGTTCATAATTGGCATCAAATACATCAAACATTTTTTGTTTATCAGCGTCATTTTTGAGGTACATTTCCATTAAAAAGTTATTTTTTTCATCGCCTCGACCACAAAAAACAATTGATTCGTCAAATTCTTTAGAATTAATAGTTACCATAATACTATCATTTTTATCAAAATATACATATTGATATTCTGGGGTATTTTTAAAGGTATACAAACCCGGTTTTAAGGAATCAAATTTTATAAAAAAAGTATTGTCTTTGTTTAATTTAATGGTGTCCAAAACAACATCATCCTTACAGAAAAGAATATAAGGCTTATTTGGATTTAGTATTTCACCACCAAAATAAGCCGTAAAGTCACCTCCGTTAAACGCTTTATTACAAGACGTTAAGGAAACAAGCAGTAGTGAATAGAAAAATAGTTTAGTTATAGTTTTGGGAAAACTCATTCGTATAAATTAACTAAACAAAAATATTCAGTCCAAATTGATAATTATGTTAATGCATAGTTAAATAAAGCAATGTTAATTGTGTCGTATTTTGAACCAAAAACAAGCAATTTTGACTATTTTTGCAAAAAAATATAATTTCCTATTCATGTTAACAGTTAATAATCTATCGGTTCAGTTTGGTAAAAGAATTTTGTTTGACGAAGTAAATACCGTTTTTACACACGGAAATATTTACGGAGTTATTGGAGCTAATGGTGCTGGAAAATCCACTTTTTTAAAAATAATTTCGGGTGAAATGGATCCAACTTCAGGACATATTCACCTTGAACCAGGAAAACGGATGTCGGTTTTAAACCAAAATCACAATATGTTCGATGAACATACGGTGTTAGAAACCGTGATGATGGGAAACAAAATTTTATATGCTGTTAAAAAAGAAATGGATGAATTGTATTTGGATTATAATGATGCCAATGCGGATAGAATAGGGGAGTTGCAAGTTCGATTTGAAGAAATGAATGGCTGGAATGCTGATTCTGATGCCGCTTCTTTGCTTTCTAGCCTAGGAATTACCGAAGACAGTCACTATTCATTAATGGCCGATTTGGAAGGAAAATTGAAAGTTCGAGTGCTTCTTGCGCAAGCCCTTTTTGGAAATCCCGATTTGTTGATTATGGATGAACCAACAAATGATTTGGATTTTGAAACCATCGCTTGGTTGGAGAATTTCTTGGCCAATTATGAAAATACCGTAATCGTGGTTTCTCATGACCGTCACTTTTTGGACGCGGTTTGTACACACATTTCAGATATCGATTTTTCGAAAATTAATCATTATTCAGGAAATTATACTTTTTGGTACGAATCCAGTCAATTAGCGGCCAAACAACGCGCGCAACAAAACAAAAAAGCCGAAGAGAAAAAACAAGAATTAGAAGAATTTATTCGTCGTTTTAGTGCCAATGTAGCCAAATCCAAACAAGCTACATCACGTAAAAAAATGATTAGTAAATTAAATATTTCTGAAATAAAACCTTCAAGTAGACGATATCCCGCAATTATTTTTGACCAAGAAAGAGAAGCTGGCGATCAGATTTTGAATGTGCAAAATTTAAGTGCTTCCGTTGATGGCGATGTTTTGTTTACAAATGTGGATTTAAATATGGCAAAAGGCGACAAAATCGTTCTTTTTTCAAAAGATTCAAGAGCTACAACTGCTTTTTATGACATTTTGAACGGTCTTCAAAAAGCTGATTCTGGAACTTTTGATTGGGGAATCACCACCAATCAGGCGTATTTGCCAGTGGATAATCATTCTTTTTTTGAAAACGATTATTCACTTGTCGATTGGTTGCGTCAATGGGTGAAAACCGAAGAAGAACGCGACGAAGTTTACATTCGAGGATTTCTAGGAAAAATGATTTTTTCGGGAGAGGAAGCTTTAAAAACAAGTCGGGTTTTGTCTGGTGGCGAAAAAGTACGTTGTATGCTTTCTCGAATGATGATGGAACGCGCCAATGTTTTAATGATTGACGAACCTACGAATCACTTGGATTTAGAGTCGATTACGGCTTTTAATAATTCCTTGAAAAACTTTAAAGGTTCGGTGATTTTTACCACTCATGACCACGAATTTTCTCAAACCGTTGGAAATCGAATTATCGAATTAACGCCAAAAGGGGCAATTGATAGATATATGACTTTTGATGATTATCTTGATGATGAAAAAGTGCAGGAATTAAGAACAAAAATGTATTCTTAAAAATATTTTTTTCTTTTTATTTATACAAAAAAGCGATAATTTTTCATATTCGTCGATTATTTGATTTATCATTAAATGGAATTTGTATATTTGCAAACCAAACAACCACTTCAATATGAGTCAAAAAATATTGCTCACTTCCAAAGAAGTCAATATCATTCTGCATCGTTTGGCTTGTCAGTTAATCGAAAAACACCTTGATTTCTCAAATACTATATTGATTGGAATTCAGCCAAGAGGCACTTTTTTGGCAGAAAGAATAAAAAATCTTCTCGAAAACGAATATAAAGTACAAGATATTTCATTAGGCTATTTGGACATCACTTTTTTTAGAGATGATTTTCGAAGAACCGACAAACCATTGGAAGCCAATAAAACCCTAATTGACTTTATAATAGAAAACAAAAAAGTGATTTTCATCGATGATGTTTTATATACCGGAAGAAGCATTCGATCTGCTTTGACTGCTATTCAATCGTTTGGACGACCTTCAGAAATTGAACTTTTAGTTTTAATAGATCGACGTTTTAGCAGGCATTTACCCATTCAGCCCGATTATCGTGGACGACAAGTAGATGCTATTAACAACGAAAAAGTTTTGGTAAGTTGGAAAGAAAATGACGGTGAAGATGCAGTTTTTTTAATCAATAATAAGTAATATAAAATGAGCGAATTAAGCGTAAATCATTTATTAGGAATTAAATATATCAACAAAAAGGATATTGACCTTATTTTTGAAACTGCCGATCATTTTAAGGAAGTTATTAACCGTCCAATAAAAAAAGTCCCTTCTTTACGAGACATTACCATTGCCAATATTTTCTTTGAAAATAGTACCCGAACGAAACTTTCTTTCGAATTGGCTCAAAAACGCTTGTCGGCCGATGTAATAAGTTTTTCTGCCGCACAATCCTCTGTTAAAAAAGGCGAAACGTTAATAGATACGGTAAATAATATTCTTTCGATGAAAGTCGATATGGTGGTCATGCGACATGCGAATCCTGGAGCGGCCTATTTTTTATCACAAAATGTCAAAGCAAGTATAATAAATGCTGGTGATGGCGCTCATGAACATCCCACGCAGGCTTTATTAGATAGTTATTCTATACGTGAAAAACTTGGAGATGTAGCTGGGAAAAAAGTAGTAATTGTTGGGGATATTTTACACTCCCGGGTTGCGCTATCTAATATTTATGCGCTACAAATGCAAGGGGCCGAAGTGAAGGTTTGTGGCCCAAAAACATTGTTACCAAAACACATTGAATCACTTGGAGTTACAGTTGAATCAAATTTACGTAAAGCTTTAGAATGGTGTGATGTAGCAAATATGCTTCGAGTTCAAAATGAACGAATGGATATCAATTATTTCCCATCCACACGTGAATATTCGCAACAATATGGAATTGACAAAAAATTACTCGATTCCTTAAATAAAGAAATTATCATCATGCACCCAGGTCCAATAAATAGAGGTGTTGAAATCACTTCTGATGTGGCCGATTCGCAACAATCGGTAATATTAAATCAAGTTGAAAATGGTGTTGCTATTCGGATGGCGGTGATTTATTTATTAGCTTCAAAAATTCAATAAATTCAAATGAAAGTAGAAACAAAAGGCCACACAACCATTATTAAAGATACACAAGGAAATTGTGCTGCCTTTCTAGAAAAAGTTTCGAATCAACACGAAAGTTTCAAAAATCAGAATTTAATTTTGGATATTTCCCATGATAAAACGGCTACATTAATTGCTTTAAAATCCTTTTCAGATTTGGCCAAAACCCATAAAAAAGGCAACAAATCATTCGTAATTGTTGCTGAAAATATTGATTTTAATGCTGTTCCTAAAGCAATAATTGTTGTTCCTTCTGTCTTGGAAGCGCATGATATTATCGAAATGGAAGAAATTGAACGAGATTTAGGATTCTAATAATTTTATTAAAAACATTCACTATTGAATTTAACCATATTAGGTTGCTACGCCGCAACGCCTCGCACATTTACCAATCCGACTTCGCAGGTTTTAGAAATTCGAAATCGGCATTTTCTTATTGATTGTGGCGAAGGAACTCAAGTACAATTGCGAAAAAATAAAATCAAATTTTCTAAAATAAACCATATTTTCATTTCACATTTGCACGGCGATCATTTTTTTGGATTAATTGGTTTGATTTCTACGTTTATGCTGCTCAATCGAACCACACCATTAACCATTCATGGGCCGAAAGGCATTCAGGAAATCATCAAAATACAATTAAAATTATCCAATTCGTGGCCAAATTATGAATTGAATTTTAACGAATTGGAATCCAAATCCTCTCAAATTGTTTTTGAAGACGAAAAAGTAATTGTGAAAACGATTCCATTAAAACACCGTATTTATACAAATGGTTTTCATTTTCAGGAAAAAATTGGCGAACGAAAATTAAATTTAGAAGCCGTTCAAGAGTATGAAATTGATAAATGTTATTATCAAAATATAAAGAACGGAAAAGATATTACGCTTGAAGATGGCCGAATTATTTCGAACGAATTACTTTCTTTCGACCCAATTTCAACAAAAAGTTATGCATTTTGTTCGGATACAATTTATGATGAATCCATTATTCCCCAAATAAAAGACGTTGATGTCTTGTATCACGAAGCGACTTTTTTGGATTCAGAAGAAGCTTTGGCCCATAAAACCATGCATTCTACTGCTCGACAAGCGGCTACAATTGCATTAAAAGCTAACGTAAAACAATTGCTTTTAGGGCATTTTTCGACTCGATATGACACCATTTCACTTTTTAAAGAAGAAGCCGAAACGATATTTCACGACGTTCTTTTGAGCGATGATGGAAGAAATTTTGAATTTTAATTTGGGAAGTTTCAATTTTTAAATCTAATTTTGAGAGCAAATTTACAGCATGGAAGATTTAAGCAATTATCGTAAGTCCTATGAAAAAAGCGAACTTTTGGAAACCAATATTCCAGAAGATCCAATCAATCTTTTCAACCGCTGGTTCCATGAAGTTGAAGATTTTGGCGGTGTAGACGAAGTAAATGCAATGACTGTTTCCACAATTAGTTTAAATGGTTTTCCGAAATCGAGAGTGGTACTTTTGAAACAATTTACGTTTGAAGGATTTATTTTTTATACCAATTACAATTCCGAAAAAGGAAAAGCAATTGAAAATAATCCAGCGGTTTGTCTTTCTTTTTTTTGGCATTCGATGGAACGTCAAGTTATTATTCAAGGAATTGCCGAAAAAACTTCCGAAAATATCTCGGATGGTTATTTTGATTCCAGACCCAACGGAAGTAAATTGGGTGCCATTGTTTCCAATCAAAGTGAAATAATTCCGTCTCGAAATAGCTTGGAAATTCAACTCAAACAATTGGAACAAGATTTCCAAAATAAAGAAATTCCAAGACCAAAACATTGGGGTGGTTTTTTAGTTAAACCAATATCCATCGAGTTTTGGCAAGGACGACCAAATCGTTTGCACGACCGAATTCGGTTCCAACTTCAAGCTGATTTTTCATGGAAAATAGATCGATTGGCTCCTTAATTTAAAGGGATAAAATAATAAATTCACTTCGTTTGGTTGATAATAAACCAACAAAACAATGAAATTAATCATACTATTAATTGTGAAAATCCATACATTATTTGTAAATTGTTAAAAATTTGAAAACCGTTTATAGAATCATTCAAATTATTAGTAATGAAACGATTAATAATTATTAGACACGCAAAATCATCTTGGAACGAACCCATTCCAGACAAAAATCGTGCGATATCGAATCGTGGGCGTAAAGACATTCAATTGGTTGCCAAAGAATTTCAGAAAGAATTTGTGTTTCCTAATCCGGTGCTTTTTTGTAGTACCGCCAAAAGAGCCCGAGAAACCGCCTTGTTTTTTGCAATTATTAATGATTATCCGATGGAATTAATTATTTATAAGGACGAACTGTATACTTTTAATGACGCTGAATTAGAAAAAGAGATCAAAAAGTTCGAAAATCGTTATAAAAATGTTATTCTTTTCGGTCATAATGAGGCTATAACCAATTTTGTTAATAAATTTGGCACTATTTCCATCTCCAATGTTCCAACATCCGGACTTGTTTCCATTGAGTTTGATTGTGATAATTGGTCGGAAATCAAAAATGGAGTTACCAAAAAAATGGTTTTCCCAAGAGATTTAAAATTATGATTACAGAAAAATACACTTATATAGATCGTGAAAAAAGCTGGTTGGCTTTCAACGCAAGAGTTTTACAAGAAGCTTCCGATGATAATGTTCCATTATTAGATCGGTTTCGGTTTCTGGGAATTTTCTCTAATAATTTAGATGAATTTTTTAGAGTTCGTTTCGCTGCTATTCGAAGATTGAGCTTGTCTGGCGAATCGGGAGAAAAAGTTTTAGGAGGTATTTCCGCCCAACAACTCGTAAAAGACATTACCGAAATTGTAATTCAACAACAATCGGAAAGTTTACGCATTCTTAAAATAATTGAAAAAAAATTAGAAAAAGAAAACATTTTCATCATCAATGAAAATCAAGTTTCTAACGACCAACAAAACTTCATTAAAGACTTTTTTATACAAAAAGTGAGTCCAGCCTTGGTGACAATCATCTTAAATGATTTGGCTGAATTTCCTACTTTGAAAGATACATCGGGTTATTTGGCTGTTAAATTAGTAATGAAATCGGATACTCTAGTCAAAAAACAAGAAATTCGATATGCAGTAATTGAAATACCAAAATCAATCAATCGATTTGTTGTTTTACCGTCAAATGATGACAAACATTATATTATTTTATTGGACGATGTGATTCGATACAACCTTTCGAGTTTGTTCAATATTTTTGATTACAAAAGCGTAACAGCACATATGATCAAAATTACGCGCGACGCCCAATTAGATATTGATAGCGACATGAGCAAAAGTATGCTAGAAAAAATTGCGACTAGCGTAAAAGACAGACGAATTGGCGAGCCTGTTCGGTTTGTGTATGATAAATCGATTGGAAAAGATACCCTAAAATTTTTCTTATCCAATATGGGAATTGATTCTTCCGACAGCGTAATTCCAGGCGGGAGATATCATAATAGAAGGGATTATATGGATTTCCCAAACCTAGGACGATTTGATTTATTATATTCCCCAAAAACGCCTTTGCCGGTTCACGGATTGAGTTTGGATGGTAGTATTTTGAATAAAATTGCAAAAAAAGATTATTTAGTGAATGCGCCCTACCAATCCTTTTCCTACATCATCAAGTTCTTACGTGAAGCGGCTTTGGACCCAAATGTGACCGCGATAAAAATTACATTATACCGTTTGTCAAAAAATTCGCAAGTAATTAGTTCTTTAATAAATGCAGCTAAAAACGGAAAAAAAGTGACCGTTCAAATTGAATTGCAGGCTCGTTTTGATGAAGCAAGTAATATTTCCTATGCGGAACAAATGCAAACCGAAGGCATCGAACTTATTTTTGGGATAAAAGGATTGAAAGTTCATAGCAAAATTTGTGTAATTGATCGAATTGAGGATGGAAAACTGGTTCGTTATGGAATGATTTCTACCGGAAATTTCAACGAATCAACAGCAAAAGTCTATACCGATGTGACGCTTTTTACGAGTCACCAACAAATTCTGAAAGATGTTACAAAA
>CAIMBK010000054.1 GCA_903839195.1 uncultured Bacteroidota bacterium
GACGGTTGGAATGGTGTTGTTTGCTGTAATTGATATTGTTGGAACCATTCCGATTGTGGTCGATTTGAGAGCAAAACATGGTCATATTGAATCCGAAAAAGCGTCACTTGTTGCAGGATTAATCATGATTGTTTTTCTTTTCGTTGGCGAAGAATTGCTAAAATTAATTGGTATTGACGTGCATTCTTTTGCTGTTGCAGGTTCGTTTGTCTTGTTTTTTCTGGCTTTGGAAATGATATTAGGCATTCGTATTTATCGGGAAGAAGAAGCGAGTTCGGCCTCTATTGTTCCGATTGCTTTTCCATTGATTGCGGGCGCTGGAACCATGACAACTTTGCTTTCATTAAAAGCAGAATTTCAAACCGTCAACATTATTATTGCTATTGCTTTGAATATTTTGGTGGTTTATATTGTCTTGAAATCTTCAGCAAAAATTGAAAAAATGCTTGGAAAAAACGGGCTTGGGGTAATTCGGAAAGCATTTGGCGTCGTGCTTTTGGCCATAGCTGTTAAATTATTTGCGTCGAATGTTAAAGGATTGTTCATGTAGTTTATTTTTTAGTATTTTTACATCCCTAAATTAAACGAATATGAAAATTTTTACTTCAATTTTAGTCGTTTTGGCTATTGCTTTAATTGGTTTCAATATTACGCTTTTGGATTTCAAACACCCTTTTGAAGGCGATAGCGTTGTAGCATTAATTGGAATTATTGCTTCTTTTTGCGCTGTATTAATTCTGCTGATTTTTAGAATGTCAAAAATAATTTCTGAAAAAACCAAAGGAAATTAATAACTAATAGTTTCTCTATTTATTCCAATGACTTCAACGCCGCTTTTATCATCGCATCGTCTTTCAGAATAATATCATAATATTTTTGTTCGCCAAATAACTGATTGGCAAATTCGGCCAAAATATCTCTTCTAATCAATACTTTATTGTCTTTCAATTTCAAATCGAGTCCGTTTTTGATTAAATAGTTTTCGAAATTATTAAAATACAAATCTGTTTTTTCCATTTTTGAAACAAATTCCGAATAGGTAATTCCTTTAAATTCGTTTCGATGGGAATCCAATTGTTCAAAAACAAAGAAACTCACCAACCCCGATTGCAGCAAATAAGCAATGGCTTCCTCACCGTGTTCGGCTTCCAACGGAACGAAAACATCGGGCACGATTCCGCCGCCGCCATAAACAATTTTGCCTTTTTTGGTTTTGTATTTTAGCGTGTCGTCCACTTTAATACTGTCTTTTTTATACAATTCGCCACTTTCTATTCGTTTGTCAAATTCTTTTTCATATTCTGCATTTCCGTTTTTGTAGGACTTCTGGATCGAACGGCCCGTTGGCGTATAATACCGAGCCACGGTCAATCGAACGGCTGAACCATCATCAAAATTCATTTCGCGTTGCACCAATCCTTTGCCAAAAGAACGGCGTCCAATGATTATTCCGCGATCATTGTCTTGAATAGCTCCTGCTAAAATCTCGCTTGCCGAAGCGGAATTTTCATCGATTAAAACTATTAATTTTCCCGTTTCAAAAATGCCTTTTTTGGTGGCGTAGGTTTTATCAATTTTGCCTTTTTTATTTTTGGTAAAAACAATTAATTGTTTGTCTTTCAATAATTCGTCAATAATTTCGATGGCTTTTTCCAAATAACCTCCGCCGTTTTCGCGAACATCAATTACTAATGATTTGGCACCTTGGTTTTTTAGTTTTGTTATTCCCGACAAAAATTCATCATACGTCTTTTCTGCAAAACGGTTAATTTTGATATAACCCGTGTTGGTATTCAACATCATTGCAATATCGACGCTTTTTATAGCAACAACATCTCTTTTTAATTGAATCGTGATTTTTTTGTGAAGGCTTTTTCTATAAATAAGTAAATTTACATTGGACCCAACATCGCCTTTAAGAACGGAATACAAACTGTCATTGGGTAATTTTCTTCCAAATAATTTGGTTTTGTTAGCAAATAAAATTCGATCGCCCGGAAGAACTCCTGCTTTTTCAGATGGGCCGCCTGGGAGGGGTTTTACAACCGCGACCGTATCGTTATACATAAAGAAATTAACGCCAATTCCAACGAAATCGCCTTTCATGCTTTCGGCAATTTGGTTTTGTTCACTTGGTGGCACATAGATGGAATGTGGGTCTAATTTTTGTAAAATATTGTCAATGGCAAGACCGACAATCGAATCGGTATTCACCGAATCGACATATTCATTATCTATAAAATCAATGAGTTCGTTGAGTTTGTTTTTATGGCTATTTCCTTGAAAATGGATTATTTCCTTAGTGAAATTTAGCATTTCGCCAAGAAAAAAACCAATAACCAGCGCAGCAAAAACTAGAATGATACTATAAATCGGTTTGACTTTCATTTATTGTTCTAATGCTTGAATTTGCTCGACTTCTACTCCGGCTTTAATCAGAAATTGCAAACCCGAATCGTCGCGATATCCTTTGTGATAAACCACTCTTTTTATTCCCGATTGGTGGATTAGTTTGCTACATTCCTTGCAAGGGGAAAGGGTAATGTATAAGGTTGCTCCCTCGCAGGTTTGGGTTGATCGAGCGACTTTCAGAATCGCGTTGGCTTCGGCATGAAGCACGTACCATTGGGTCAATCCTTCTTCGTCTTCGCAGCAATTTTCGAAACCAGAAGGCGTTCCGTTGTAACCATCGGAAATAATCATTCGGTCACGAACAATTATTGCGCCTACTTTTTTTCGTTTACAATACGAAAGTTGGCCCCATTCCGAAGCAATTCGTAGATAGGCTTTGTCGTATTTATTTAATTTATTCTTTTCCATTATTATTTTATAAACCAAATTCCATTTTCAAGTATCATGGGCAAAACTACCCCAATTACAAAAGCTGTGATGACTAAAGTCCAGTCGCGTTTTGAAAAACGAAACACGGTTTGTACGATATAACCCAGAATTAAAATCACCAAAACCACCACTATTTGTCCAACTTCAATACCAGTTGCTGCCTCCAAAATAGGCAATGCTATTTTTTTTGGATGCGCTCCGAGAATGGTTTTGAAGTTATTGGCATAACCCAAACCACGAATCACTCCAAAAAATAGGGTTAAAAATCCAATCACGCTTATGCTTTCATTTTTCGAAGATTTTCCTACGGTAAACAAATGGAAAAGCGCTGTAAGTAATATAGTCAACAGCATTAAAATTCCCATTAAATTGGTTCGGATAAAAATCACGCCATAAATAGCAAGAAACATCGCAAAAGTATGGGCTAGTGTAAAAATAGTGACTAAAAGCAACAGCTTTTTCCAATCCTTAAAAATATACGGGCTTGATAGGGCTATTAGAAACAATATAGGCGCATAGTCCCCAATGTTTAAAATGTGACGCAGGCCTATTTCAAAATAAATCAAAAATTCCGACATTATTTATTGTGTTTGTGATTTAGCGAATGTCAAACTTACGATTTATTTTGAAAATTCCCCAATTTGACTTGACAATAATGAAGGGTGATAAAATTCTATTTATCCAAAAAAACGCTCGAAAAAGTGTACAATTTATCTTAATAATTCATTTTTTATGTTTATATTTGAGTGTAACTTTAAACCAAAAGCCATGTCCTTTTCAGAACTTTTTGACAACGAATTTAAGGCCCGAAACAAAGGTCATTTTTCTTCAATTGTAAGAGTTGCAATTGCTGACGGCGGATTGAGCGCTGAAGAAAAATTATTTTTAGACAAATTAGCGCACCAACTTGAAATTTCAAAAGAGGAATATGAAGAAATTCTCGAGAACCCAACCAAATATCCCATCAATCCGCCCTATTTATATACCCAACGACTGGAACGTTTGTACGATTTGTCACGAATGGTTTTTGCCGATCACGTTTTGGGACAAAAACAGAAAAATATCTTGAAAAAATTTGCTATCGCTTTGGGATTTACTCCTTCAAACGTAACTTATATTGTTGATAAAGCCTTGTCTTTATTAATTCAAGAAGTTGATTTGGACACTTTTATTTACGAAATGCAACACATGAATAAATAATTAGAAAATAGCGAAAAACAACTATTTTGCATTTTTCATAAATTCTTCTGCTTTTTCAACCATATTTAAACTCCCGCAGAAAAATGGAACGCGTTCGTGCAATTCTTTGGGTTGAATTTCCATAATCCTTCCAAAACCGTCCGACGCCTTTCCTCCTGCCTGTTCGGCAATAAAAGCCATTGGGTTGCATTCGTATAATAATCGTAATTTCCCTTTTGGTGATTTGGAGCTCGTTGGATAAATATAGATGCCGCCTTTGATCATATTTCGATGAAAATCAGAAACTAAACTCCCGATATAACGCGAAGTATATGGTCGGTTTCCTTCTTCTAGCTGGCAATATTTGATATAGTCTTTAACTCCTTGCGGAAAATGCACATAATTCCCTTCATTGATCGAATAAATGGTTCCGTCTTCCGAAAATTTCATGTTTGGGTGCGACAAATAAAAAGTGCCAATTGCGGGATTTAATGTAAAACCATGAACGCCGTGTCCGGTGGTATAAACCAACATCGTTGACGTGCCATAAATTACATATCCAGCAGCCACTTGATTGATTCCAGGTTGCAGAAAATCAGACATAGAAACGGGTTCGCCAAGAGGGGAAATTCGTCTAAAAACCGAAAAAATAGTTCCCACCGAAACATTCACATCAATATTTGAAGAACCATCTAACGGATCCATCAAAACGACATATTTGTTATTGTGGCATTTGTCATTTCCGGCAACGGTAATAAATTCGTCGTTCTCTTCGGAAGCAATTCCGCAAACAATTTCTCTATTTATTAATGTTTGGATAAAAACTTCGTTGGCATAAACATCCAGTTTTTGCTGGTCTTCTCCTTGAATGTTTTGGTCTCCCGCAGCGCCAACAATATCAACCAATCCGGCTTTATTCACTTTATAATTAACGACTTTGGCCGCCAAACGAATCGAATTGATAATTCGAGATAATTCCCCCGAAGAATATTGAAAATCGGCTTGTTTTTCGATAATAAATTCCCCTAAAGTTTTGTTGCGTTCTTCCATTTTGAGGTCGTTTTCGTTTGTTTGGCAAATATCCAAATTTAATAGCAAATTAGAGTCATAAATATTTGATAGATTTGTAATTATTTTAGATTTAAAAATCAAATCTTTCGATGCGACTAAGAAAAGGAAAAAAAGACGATATGTTCGCCGTTTTAGAACTGATTAAAGAATTAGCGGTTTTTGAAAAAGAGCCGGACGCGGTGGTTGTATCGGTGGATGATTTGGTGCGAGATGGTTTTGGCGAAAGCCCATTGTTTCATACATTTGTAGCCGAAATGGATTCCGAAATTGTTGGAATTGCATTGTATTATTATCGGTATTCTACTTGGAAAGGAAAAACCATCCATTTGGAAGATTTAATTGTGAAAGAAAAAATGCGGGGTTCTGGAATTGGGTTTGCGCTTTATTCTGCCATTATTCATCAAGGCAAAAAAGAACATGTTCGGCGCGTGGAATGGAATGTTCTTGATTGGAATACGCCTGCGATTGATTTTTATAAAAAATCCGGCGCGAAGGTTTTGAACGATTGGCGCGTGGTGCAAATGGACGAAGCGGGAATTGCTGCTTTTTGCCAAAAAAATAAATTAGTTGACTAATAATTTAATATAAAAATGAAAATATTCAAATTTGGTGGCGCCTCTGTGAAAGACGCTGCGGGAGTAAAAAACGTATATGAAGTGCTACAAAAAGTGGGTTACGAAGACGTGCTTCTTGTGGTTTCAGCAATGGGAAAAACAACCAACGCGTTGGAAATCGTGATTAAAAATTATTTCGAGAAATCGCCGGCGTTACAATCATCGGTTCAAGAAGTAAAAAAATACCACAATTTGATTGTAATGGAATTGTTTGAAGAAGAAAATAATCCCGTTTTTGCTGATGTGAATTCCCTTTTTGCCGATTTAGACTTTTTTTTAAGCCAAAACAAATCGCCAAATTATAATTTTGTTTATGATCAAATTGTGAGTTATGGCGAATTAATTTCGACTACGATTATTAGTCATTATATGAATTATATGGATATTAAAACCAAATGGTTGGATGTTCGCGAACTCATAAAAACCGACAATAATTATCGAGATGCTTCTGTTGATTGGGATTTAACTCAAAAAAATATTTCTAAAAATGTAGCCAAAAAAATTCTAAATATTACCCAAGGATTTTTAGGTTCCGACGAAAATAATTTTACCACCACACTTGGACGCGAAGGTTCCGATTATACCGCGGCCATTTTTGCCTATTGTTTGAATGCAAAAAGCGTCACGATATGGAAGGATGTTCCTGGCGTAATGAATGCCGATCCGAGGTATTTTGAAAATGCGACTTTGCTGAATCAAATTTCCTATCGCGAAGCCATTGAATTAGCGTTTTATGGCGCAACCGTAATTCACCCAAAAACCCTCCAACCGCTTCAAAGAAAAGAAATTCCGCTTTTTGTAAAATCGTTTTTGAATCCAGAATTACCTGGAACAAGCGTCAGCAAAGGCGCCGATTTGGAGCCGCATTTGCCTTGTTTTATTGTAAAGAAAAACCAATTGCTAATTTCACTTTCTTCGATTGATTTTTCGTTTATTATGGAAGAAAATATCAGCGAGATTTTTGCTTTGTTGCATCAATATAAAATGAAAGTCGATTTAATTCAGAATTCTGCCATTAGTTTTTCGGTTTGTGTTGATGATAAATTCGGGAATTTCAACACCTTAAAAACCTTGCTTTCAAAGAAATTTTCGGTAGCTTATAATGAAAATGTTTCGCTTTATACGATTCGTCATTTTGATGAACAATCGGCGAAAATGGTCGAAACCGACAAGATCGTTTTGTTGAAACAAATTAGCCGCGAAACGATGCAAATTGTTACGAAAGAAGAAAAATAATGCCATTTCATTGAAACATACTACTTTTGATTTCTTATCGTTATTGTTGGTATGGTAAAACAAGTCCTTTTTTGTTTCCTTTTGTTCGGTTTTTCGGTGCTTCAAGCGCAGGAAATTCGCTCGCCTTTGATTACCAAAAAAATAGTCGCGGCTCAAGACACGCTTCAAATTGAGAATTTGAGTATCAATCCGAATCGGTTTTTGATTTTGGATAAAAAAGGAACGCCTATTGATTCTTCATTATATGTTGTTAATTTCAAAAAAGGATTTTTAGTTTTTAATAAAAGAAAGGCGTTTTTGAACGACACATTAACAGTTCAATATCTGAAATTTCCTGATTTTTTGACCAAAGAATACAAGCTTTATGACAAAAGCATGGTGGTTAGTAATGACGCTACTTTGGGCGATTTTTATGCTATTTCTAAAAATCCAATAAAAAAATACATTCCTTTTGACGGATTAAATACTTCGGGAAGTATCACGCGCGGCATTACGATTGGGAATAATCAAAATGCGGTGTTGAATTCGGCGTTAGACCTTCAAATTTCAGGAAAAATATCGGATAAAGTTACGTTGCGCGCTTCCATTCAAGACAGTAATATTCCGATGCAAGAAGGCGGCTATTCGCAAAAGCTAGATGAATTTGATCAGATTTTTATCGAGTTGTATTCCGACAAATGGAACGTTCGGGCGGGCGATTTATTTTTGGAAAACCGAAAATCAAAATTTTTGAATTTCAACAAAAAAGTACAAGGTTTGTCCACCCGATTTGAATTTGGGAAACCCGACGCCAAAACCACCATTTTTGCAGCGGCAGCTTTGGTTCGCGGACAATATTCGAAAAGCAATTTTTCGGGTCAGGAAGGGAACCAAGGGCCTTATAAATTGCGCGGACCCAATGGCGAATTGTACATTCTAGTGATTTCGGGATCCGAAAGGGTTTATGTAAATGGAATTCTTCTAAA
>CAIMBK010000055.1 GCA_903839195.1 uncultured Bacteroidota bacterium
ATGGGAAAATTGATAGTTACGGTATTGGAAATAAACGTTATTACAAGAAAGTAGATGTTCTAAATAGTTTAGTTCATTTAAAAGTAAAAAGGGCTTAAAAAGCCCTTTTTAAATAAAACATCAAATTTTATCATCTCATAAATGGATGTTTTGAAATCCTAATGCATTCTCATTTTTCTACTTTAGTATATTAGAAAAATCAGAACTATGAGATTAAAATAAAAATATTGTGGACTAAATATGGACTAACAATAAAAATAAAAAACCCTAACTAATTGACAATCAATCGTTAGGGTTTTAATTCAGCGGAGAAAGAGGGATTCGAACCCCCGGACCTGTTACAGTCAACAGTTTTCAAGACTGCCGCATTCGACCGCTCTGCCATTTCTCCAATAAGTAACATCAATTTCTCAATGCGGTTGCAAATATAGCAAACCTTTTCTGACTGCAAAACATTTTCTTTTAAAAATAATAGAAAAAAAATAGGGCAGTAGGTAATCTTTTCATTTCCTTACCATTATACCAATTTCAATGGGTTTAATAGCCTACATATTCAATAATTTCCAATCCGTAGCCTATCATTCCTACCCGTTTGGTTTGGGTTGAATTGCTCACTAATCGAATTTTAGAAATGTCTAAATCGTGTAATATTTGGGCGCCAATACCAAAATCTTTACTATCAATAATAATTTTTGGGGCTTTTAGCTCACCTTGGGCTTGCAAGTTTCGAAGTTCGGCAATACGATTCAACATATTAACCGCTTGCATGTCTTGGTTAATGAAAATAACAGCGCCTTTCCCGTTTTCATTAATGACTTGAAACATATCGTCCAATTGCTGGTCGGCGTTATTGGTTAGGGTTCCTAATAAATCATTATTTACTTGCGAGGAGTGAATTCGGGTAAGAATGGGTTCGCCTAAATTCCAGGTGCCTTTGGTCAAAGCGATGTGAATTTGTTTGTTGGTATTCTGCTCATAGGCTCGCATTCGGAAAGTGCCAAAGCGAGTTTCAATATCAAAATCTTCTTTTTTAACAATCAAACTATCGTGCTGCATTCGATAAGCCACCAAATCTTCAATAGAAACTAATTTTAAATCAAATTTCTTAGCCACTTCGACTAATTGAGGCAAACGCGCCATAGTTCCGTCTTCATTCATAATTTCAACGATTACACCAGCGGGTTTAAAGCCTGCTAAGCGCGCAAAATCGATGGCAGCTTCTGTATGTCCGGTTCTTCGTAAAACGCCGCCTTGTTTAGCCATTAATGGAAAAATATGTCCAGGTCGCGCCAAATCATGTGGTTTGGTTTCTGGATTCACCAATGACAAAATGGTTTTGGCTCGATCGGAAGCCGAAATACCAGTGGTAACGCCTTTTCCTTTCAAATCTACCGAAACCGTAAACGCAGTTTCCATCGGGTCGGTGTTGTTGGTCACCATGACGTTAAGTCCTAAATCTTTACAACGATTTTCGGTCAAAGGGGCGCAAATTAGTCCACGTCCGTGCGTTGCCATAAAATTGATCATTTCTGGGGTTACTTTTTCGGCCGCAGCCAAAAAATCGCCTTCGTTTTCCCGATCTTCATCATCAACCACAATAATAACTTTGCCTTGACGAATGTCTTCAATGGCTTCTTCGATGCTGTTGAGCTGTATTTTTTCGGTTGACATAGGGTTTAATTTTGTGGTGGAAATATTCGTTGAAATACTTTTTGAATTGGCTGTGTTATTACGTCTAAATTAATTAATCCAATATCATTGGTAGCCCGATACGTAAGTAAAATGGCCAATGGGGTTAATACAATGGAAGACATCCAAGAACCAAAAAACGGAAGAATTTCATTTTCTTCAGCTACTTTTTTGCCGAAGGTATTCAATATATGAAAGGTGATAAAAATCAAAACTGCAAAAACAATTGGCAATCCCAATCCGCCTTTTCGGATGATAGCACCCAAAGGAGCGCCAATAAAAAACATCATCAAACAAGCGTAAGCAATGACAAATTTGTCATACAAAGCAAGCCAATGACTGTTGAGGTTCTTCTGGTTGTTATCCATTTCGTCTTTGGAACTATCAATCGTGTAGCCGATGTTGGTTATATTGCTATTGGCAACTTGATAAATTTGGGCTTTTTGTAAATTAGTGTACGAAGCCAAAAGATCGGTTTTGAAAGGTGTTCCTTTCGGTATTTTTTTGGCACTTGTATTCATTATTGCCACACCAGTACGTTGGTAAATATTGTCGGCAAACGAAATGATATTCTTGGAATTACTTTTATGCAACGAATCAATCGTATAACGTAACTCGCTATAATTTAGCATCGTAGTGGTGTTGGTAACGCTTTGATCGTTGATGTCTACGTTGTTTAATTTCGACAAATCCATATTGATAATGTCTTTTTTGAAGGTCGCTTTCGCAAATGGCAATTTCTTGCGGTCCATATAATTTTTCGGAATTACTTCTTCATAATAATAGCCATCATAAAGCACCAATTGCAAAATATTGGATTCTTCGCTACTAATTAATTTTCCGTTTTCGGCTTTGATTACGGTAATCAAACCATTGCCTTCCAATGATTTTCGGTGAATGGTGATGCCTTTTAAGGTGTTTCCATTTTCGCCCAATTTCTTATCTACTTTAATATTATAACTTCCGATTTCATTGAATTGTCCAACAACAATAGCCATAGCAGGTTTTCGTTGTGCAATGTTTTTTCGGAAATTTATAAATTTGAATTCAGAATATGGAATTACATTATTGGCAAAAACAAAAGCCAAAACACTCAACAACGAAACAAAAACGATCAAACTTTTTAAGCTGCGTTTCAAAGAAATTCCTGCCGATTTCATAGCAGCAAATTCGTAGTTTTCGGCCAAATCGCCAAAAGTCATTATGGAGGCTAATAATATGGAAAGGGGTAATACCAATGGAATAATCCGAGGCATGGCAAACAAAAGGAATTTTAATACTAGAATAAAATCCAAATCTTTTCCAGCCAATTCGGCAATGAAAAGCCAAACGGTTTGCAAGACGAAAATAAAAAACAAAATCACAAATACCGTTAGAAACGTACTTACGAATGTTTTTAGAATGTATTTGTCAAGTATTTTCACCTAAAATTAATCTAATTTGTTGATGTAGTAATTCGGATATTTACTCTCAGTAAAGGTAAATTGATTTTTCGATACGGGCTGATTGGTTTTGAAAGAATTAACGGTCAAAGTTGTTTTTGTTCCGTTTTTTCCCATTTCGATTACATTGTAAATATTTTTGGTTTGAATATCAATGCCCAAAAGAATTTCTTTTCGTTGGTCTTTCGTATTGATGGGAATTAATTTAATGTATTGAATTTTCCGGCCTTTATTGTTTTGTGCAATATCCCAAGCGAATTTATAACCCGAATTGAAAAACGTCAACATTTTGGAAGGAGTAATCATACTTTCGTCCTTTTCATTGTATTTAGAAATGGTAATTTCTTCATCTTCAGGATTGATTGTGTAGGTTTTTTTTCCGTCAAATAGTTTCGTAACGCCCATCAAATTCAAGACATACATATTGCCTTTCATCGTGACGTTTCCTTTGCTTTCTTGATTAATATTCTCTTTCGAATTGTTTAAAGCATATTTAAAATCAATAACAATTGTTTCATAACTTTTTATTTTGGCGGTAACTTGATTAAGCAAATCTTTCGCTTTTTGATCTTGTGCGGTTCCAGTAATACTGATGCATGCGAATAAGCAAAGTAGGCTAATTCTAAAGAAAGATTTAGGAATAAAAGTGGTCATGTTAATCATTATTTTGTTCGTTTTTGAAAAATTGATCAAGAGAGGCTAAGTCGGTAATATTCACGCTTCTGGCTTTACTACCTTCAAACGGACCTACAATTCCTGCCGATTCCAATTGATCAATCAATCTTCCAGCACGGTTGTAGCCCAATTTCAACTTGCGTTGCAAAAGTGATGCCGAACCTTGTTGGGCGGTTACAATTATTTCGGCGGCTTCTCTAAAAAGCGAATCCCGTTCCGATATGTCCATATCGAGCGAAATGCCCGTATCTTCTCCTTCATATTCCGGAAGGAGGTAAGCGTCAGGATAGGCTTTTTGGGAACCAATAAATTCGGTAATTTTATCTACTTCAGGCGTGTCAATAAACGCACATTGCACCCTAACCACATCGTTTCCATTGGAATAAAGCATATCGCCTCTACCAATTAATTGATCGGCTCCTTGTGAATCTAAAATCGTTCTGGAATCAATTTTCGAACTTACACGAAACGCAATTCTAGCAGGAAAATTCGCTTTGATTATTCCCGTAATCACATTCACCGATGGGCGTTGTGTGGCAATAATTAAGTGAATTCCGATGGCTCGCGCCAATTGTGCCAAACGCGCTATTGGGGTTTCTACTTCTTTTCCAGCAGTCATAATCAAATCGGCAAACTCATCAACCACCAAGACGATATACGGCAAAAAACGGTGACCATTTTCGGGATTCAATTTTCGCGATTTGAATTTGTCGTTATATTCTTTGATGTTTCGAACCATCGCATCTTTCAATAACGAATACCGATTGTCCATTTCCACACAAAGCGAGTTTAAAGTATTGATTACTTTAGTATTGTCGGTTATTATAGCATCGCCAGAATCAGGTAATTTGGCCAAATAATGACGTTCAATTTTATTAAACAAAGTCAATTCCACTTTCTTTGGATCGACCAATACAAATTTGACTTCTGCAGGATGTTTTTTATACAACAACGACGTTAAAACGGCATTCAAACCAACCGACTTTCCTTGTCCAGTAGCACCTGCCATCAACAAGTGAGGCATTTTGGCCAAATCGACAACAAAGGTTTCGTTCGAAATGGTTTTTCCTAAAGCAATTGGTAATTCCATTTCTGCTTCTTGAAATTTGGCCGAACCAATAACGCTTTTCATCGAAACCATGGTTGGGTTTTTGTTGGGAACTTCAATTCCAATGGTTCCTTTTCCTGGCATTGGAGCAATAATACGAATGCCTAATGCCGCAAGCGACAAGGCGATATCGTCTTCCAAACTCTTAATTTTCGAAATTCGAATACCCGCTTCGGGTACAATTTCATACAATGTAACGGAGGGTCCAACGGTAGCTTTAATTTGAGCAATTTCAATTTTATAATTACGAAGGGTTTCCAGAATTCGATTTTTATTTTCTTCTAATTCTTCCTGATTAATCGTAATTCCGCCACTAGAATATTCTTTTAATAAATCTAGCGTTGGAAATTTGTAGTTAGACAATTCCAAAGTGGGATCAAACAATCCAAAATCGGCCACTAATCGAGAAGCCAGATTTTCTTCCACTAAATCTTCTTCGTGTGCTTTTTCAATTACAAAAGCGTCATCAGAAGTCCTAATTATTTCGGGTTCCGCTATTGGAGTTTCTGTTTCTTCAATTGGATTTGGCTTTAAAAATGGCGTCCGATTTATTTCAGATGAATTACTAATCGTTGGTTTTAAAGCGTCTTTGTCGATTTCAAATTGCGAAGTGGGTTTTGCTAGAATTTCTTCCTCTTCTTTTACAGCATATTCTTCTAGGTTATATAAATCGGCATTTTCTGGCAAAGGAGCACCGTGTAAATCATCATCAATTTCTTTTTTAGAACGTTCGAAAAACGCTTTTATCGCATCGGGAGAAACCTTGATTTTATAAATTAAATAAATCATGATTCCAAAAATTAATACCAAGAAAGTGCCCGATTTCCCAACATAATCTTGCATAAACAAAGTCATTTCATAACCAATGGTTCCGCCCAATTGTGGCAAACCCAGTTGTGGAAAAACGGTGGCGATAAATCCAAGAAGAATAGATATGTTTAATATGGCAAATAAATCCCAGAAATATACTTTTTTCAATTTTCGTAATGGAATGTCTAAAACAAGATATGCTCCGGTAAGGAAAAATAACTTTACAAACAAAAAAGAGGCGGCACCAAATCCATTGTTGATGGTATATTCGGCAATATAGGCGCCATATTTTCCGAGCCAGTTTTGAACGGGTTCTTTTTGAGTAAGCAATTGATTGGCGGCACTTTGGTCTTGTTGGCCATAAATAAAAAAGGAAATATAAGCCAATAATAAAGCAATGGAAGTCAATACTAATAAGGCCCCAACAAGTACTTTGTGTTGCCGCTTCATTTGCCAAGGTTGTTTTTCTTCTGAAGAACTATCGGAAGAAGAATCAGCTGCTTTTGTTAATTTTTTTGCCATTTTTTATTAAAAATAAGTGCGATAAAAATAGAAAATTATATAATTTATGATAACCTTGGAATATAGATCATTCCAACAATTGCAATTGCGGCCATGGCTACAAAAAATACAGCTCCAGCAGAAATGTCTTTAATAAAACCAATTCGATTATGAAATTCGGGATGAATAAAATCGGCTATTTTTTCGACCGCCGTATTCAAACTTTCCACGCCCAAAACCATTGCAAAAGCTAAGGTTTGAAACATCCATTCGGTTTTTGAAATTTGATAATAAAATCCTGCAATCTGAAGCAAAACACAAATTGAAAACTGCACCATTATGCTGTGTTCGGTGGTGATCAGTTTTATAGCTCCGTTGAAAGCGAATACAATACTTTTTAATCGTCCTGTAAAAAAGGTGTTGTCTTTTTGAAATTCCATAATACTTATTAAAGCGCTGCTAAAGCGGCATCATAATTTGGTTCGTTTGCAATTTCCGAAACTTGTTCGGTGTGGGTGATGGTTCCTGTTTCGTCAATTACGACAATGGCTCGTGAGTGCAAACCATTCAAAACGCTTCCAACAATTTCTAAACCATAGTTTTTTCCAAATTCACCTGTATTAAAATCAGAAAGATTGATAACATTTTCTAATCCTTCGGCGCCACAAAAACGTTTTTGAGCAAAGGGCAAATCTCTTGAAACGCACAATACCTTGGTATTGGTTAATTGGCTAGCTTTTTCGTTAAAAGTCCTAACCGATGTTGCGCAAGTTCCTGTGTCAATACTTGGAAAGATATTTAAAACTAATTTGCTACCAGCGTAATCGGATAGTGTAGCTATTGATAAATCGTTTTTTACTAAATTGAATTGCGGTGCTTTTGAACCTACTTTTGGTAATTCACCAGAAGTACTAATTGGATTTCCGCCTAATGTTATTGCTGCCATGGTTTCTTTTTTGAATTAAGCATCAAAAGTAATGAATTATATTGGGAATAAAAAAACGCCTTCGAGTTGAAGGCGTTTGTATTTGAAATGAAAACTAATTATTGGTCTATTGAACCTAAAACCCGTTTCATAAAAGCATTTAAAGCTTCTTTTATTATTATGAAAGTTATTATTATAAATCAAATCGATCTAAATGCATCACTTTTGACCAAGTAGCAACAAAATCTTTTACGAATTTTTCTTTATTATCGTCTTGTGCATAAACTTCGGCATAAGCTCTTAACACTGAATTTGAACCAAAAACCAAGTCAACTCTGGTTGCAGTCCATTTGGTTGCCCCTGATTTTTTATCTACAATGTTGTATAAATTATCGGCTACGGGTTTCCAACTAAAATTCATATCGGTTAAATTCACAAAGAAATCATTGCTTAAAACGCCTTCATTGTTAGTAAATACACCATGTTTTGTTCCTCCATAGTTACTGCCTAGAACCCGCATTCCTCCAATTAATACTGTCATTTCTGCTGCAGTCAATCCAAGAAGTTGTGCTTTGTCCAACATTAATTCTTCGGGCTGAACCGCATATTTGTGTTTCATGAAGTTTCTAAAAGCATCATTTGTTGGTTCTAATACTTGAAAAGAAATTACGTCTGTTTCTTCTTGAGAAGAATCGCCTCTTCCAGCATGGAAAGGAACTTTTATATTAAACCCACCTTCTAGGGCCGCTTTTTCGATTGCTGCTGCACCACCAAGAATTATTAAATCGGCAATACTTACTTTTTTATTCAAACTTGATTGAATTTCTGCAAGTTTGGCCAAAACTATGTGCAATCTTTCAGGTTCATTAGCTACCCAATTTCTTTGTGGTTCTAATCGAATTCTTGACCCATTTGCACCCCCTCTATAATCGGAACCTCTAAAAGTTCTTGCACTATCCCATGCGGTATTTATTAATTCGGCTCTTGACAATCCACAGTTTAAAAGTGTTTCTTTTAATTCTTCAATTTCAGCCTCCGACAAAGTGTAATTTACTTTTGGAATTGGATCTTGCCAAATTAAATCTTCTGTTGGACTATCAGCACCTAAATATCTGTTTTTTGGACCTAAATCTCTGTGCGTTAATTTGAACCAAGCTCTTGCAAAAACCTCAGAAAAATAAGTTGGATTTTTATGAAAACGTTCTGAAATTATTCGGTAAGCAGGATCCATTTTCATAGCCATATCGGCATCAGTCATAATAGGGTTTCTTCTAATGGATGGATTGAAAGCATCAACAGGTTTATCTTCTTCTTTCATGTTGATGGGTTCCCATTGCCAAGCACCAGCCGGACTTTTCTTTAATTCCCAATCATGGTTCAATAATAAATCAAAATATTCGTTATCCCAACGTGTTGGATGAGTTGTCCATGCGCCTTCAAGTCCACTAGTAACTGTATCGGATCCATTTCCATTTCCTTTTGGGTTTAACCAACCCAATCCTTGATTTTCAATCGGACCCGCTTCTGGTTCTGGACCTAAAATTGAGGCATCACCATTTCCATGTGCTTTTCCAACAGTGTGTCCACCAGCGGTTAAAGCTACTGTTTCTTCGTCGTTCATGGCCATTCTTTCGAATGTGATACGCACATCGTGAGCGGTTTTTAATGGATCAGGTTGTCCGTCAACTCCTTCTGGATTTACATATATTAATCCCATCATTACTGCTGCTAAAGGATTTTCTAAATCTCTTTCGCCAGAATATCTTGTTCCTGGACTTCCAGATTTTGCTAACCATTCTTTTTCAGCTCCCCAATAAATATCTTTTTCAGGATGCCAAATATCTTCACGTCCACCAGCAAATCCAAAAACTTTTAATCCCATAGACTCATAAGCCATTGTACCTGCTAATATCATTAAATCCGCCCAAGAAATTTTGTTACCATATTTCTTTTTAATAGGCCATAAAAGTCTTCTTGCTTTATCCAGATTTCCATTGTCTGGCCAACTATTTAAAGGAGCAAAACGAAGATTTCCAGTTCCTGCACCACCGCGTCCATCAGAAATCCTATAAGTTCCTGCAGAATGCCAAGCCATTCGAATCATCAAACCGCCATAATGTCCCCAATCAGCAGGCCACCAATCTTGACTGTCGGTCATAAAAGTTTTTAGGTCATTTTTTAAAGCATCTAAATCAAGTTTTTTGAATTCTGTTGCATAATCAAAATTTTCGCCCAATGGATTGGTTTTTGAATCATGTTGATGAAGAATATCTAAGTTTAGCGCTTTTGGCCACCAATCTTGATTTTTAACACCTTCGCTTAATCCTTTTTGATTTTGATGAAATGGGCATTTGCCGATGTCGTTTGAATGTTCCATAAATTTGTAAATATTTAATTATTTTGTTGTTTTTTATATGACCTTTTACAAAAATAGAAATTAAAAATCACCTAAGTATAGATAATTAATGTTTTAAATTTATTTTTTAATAGATTTTAATTATAGTTTGTCTTTTTCAATTTTGTAGATTAATATGAAATTATGTTATATTTGTTTTTGTATAAACAATACAACAAATTACAAGTCATATATGAATTTTTCCAAATTATTCCGAAAGAAAACAGTAGCCTCCATATTAAAACAAGTCGCCAAAAACGAAGCCGACGGACATCAAGCATTAGGAAAACACCTCACAGCTCGAGATTTAACCGCCTTTGGTATCGCAGCAATTGTAGGTGCCGGAATTTTTAGCACCATCGGAAAAGCAAGCGCAGATGGCGGACCAGCTGTCGTTTTCTTATTTCTATTTACAGCACTAGCTTGTAGTTTTGCCGCTTTTGCTTATGCAGAATTTGCTTCAATGGTTCCTGTTTCTGGAAGCGCCTACACGTATTCGTATGTTGCTTTTGGCGAAATCATCGCGTGGATTATTGGATGGGCATTAATCATGGAATATGCCATTGGAAATATAACTGTTGCTATTTCTTGGAGCGATTATTTCACAGGATTGCTCGATAGTATGGGCGTGCATTTGCCGCAATGGGTTCAGATGGATTATTTAACGGCTTCCAATGGTTTCCGTGACGCTTCGGCTTTAATTGATGCTGGAAAACCTTTCGAAAATTTAAGCGAAGGATTGAAATCGGCTTATACGGCTTGGTTAACAGCGCCCACAATTGGTTCCTTTCACTTGGTTGCCGATTTGCCTGCTTTGTTTATTATAGTGCTTATTACTGCTTTGGTTTATCGCGGAATGAAAGAATCTCGAAACGCTAGTAATTTGATGGTAGTGGTCAAACTCTGTATTATATTATTAGTAATTGCCGTTGGTGTTTTTTATGTTGATGTTGATAATTGGACTCCGTTTGCGCCCAATGGTGTAAGTGGTGTATTGAAAGGTGTTTCGGCAGTTTTCTTCGCTTATATTGGTTTTGATGCCATTTCTACCACCGCGGAAGAATGTAAAGACCCACAACGCGATTTGCCGCGAGGCATGATGTGGGCGATAATAATTTGTACGGTTTTATATGTCATTATTGCTTTAGTTTTAACTGGAATGGTTAATTATAGTCAGTTGAATGTTGGCGATCCTTTGGCGTTTGTGTTTCAAAAACTGCATCTAAAATGGCTTTCTGGAATTATAGCCGTAAGTGCCGTAATTGCTATGGCGAGTGTTTTGTTGGTTTTCCAAATGGGACAACCTCGAATCTGGATGAGTATGAGTCGTGATGGTTTATTGCCAAAGAAATTCTCTCGAGTTCACCCAAAATTCAAAACCCCATCGTTTGCAACAATTGTAACCGGTTTTGTTGTTGCCATTCCAGCTTTGTTTCTAAATCTTACAATGGTTACAGATTTGTGTAGTATTGGAACTTTATTTGCCTTTGTATTGGTTTGTGCCGGTGTTTTGGTGCTTCAAAACAAGCCCGACATTCCTCGTGGAAAATTCAAAACGCCTTATGTAAATTCGAAATACATACTTCCAATTTTGGTCGGTATTGGTTTGTTTTATGCTTTCAATTTTAATCAAAAAGCGACTTTAGGATTCTTAACAAATGAAAAGAAAGTCAATGCTCCCGAAACGATATTAACCGCATTAAATAAAGACCAAGCCAAACAAGTAAATACCTATTTATTACATCTTGAACCCAATGAGGTTATTGCTTTTCCATTGGATTCGGAAGTTTGTTTGAGTACTTATTTTGAAAATGAAACAAACTATGAAACGGTGGTAAAAAACATGCCAATTCCGGATAATTTGAAGTATGAAAGCGGTTTCAGCCTTTTTAAACACAAAATACCGATGTGGATTTTTCTGATTGTTTTAGTTGGCTTACTTTTTTGGTCTTTCAAACAAAATTTATCTTTAATTCCACTTTTGGGACTTATTTGTTGTTTGTATATGATGGCCGAATTGAGCGTTTGGAACTGGATTTATTTCACGATTTGGTTGCTAATAGGTTTGGTAATCTATTTTGGTTTCAGTCGAAAAAACAGTCATTTGAATGAATCCATTATCGATTAATTACGAATAATAGTATCTTTGAAATCAAATTGGGTTTTTTATGAGTAAAACAGTAGTACCATCAGCACTTGAAAATTATTTTAAACCATTTAGAGACGCTATTATTGGAATCAATCAGGAATTTGTTTCGCCTTATGGCAAACAGAAAATAATCTACACCGATTGGACGGCCAGTGGAAGATTGTATCGCCCAATAGAAGAAAAATTAATCAACGATTTTGGCCCTTTTGTAGCCAATACCCATACCGAAACTACAGTTTCTGGAACCGCAATGACAATGGCTTATCACCAAGCTAGAAACATTATCAAAACCCATGTAAATGCCAACAATAATGATGTATTAATTGCCGACGGAACAGGAATGACGGGCGTTGTTAATAAATTCCAACGATTATTAGGCCTCAGAATTCCCGAAAACCTAAAAGCATTTACCACCATTCCAGCCGATAAAAAGCCAATTGTTTTTATTTCGCACATGGAACATCATTCGAATCAAACCTCTTGGCTAGAAACAATCGCCGATGTGGAAGTTATTCCAGCCGATTCAGAAGGGTTATTCTCAATTTCAAATCTATTAAAATTAGTAGAAAAATATAAAAATCGTCCCATCAAAATAGCTTCGATAACTTCGTGTTCCAACGTTACGGGTATCAAAACACCTTATCACGAAGTGGCCAAAATAATGCATCAGCACAAGGGACTTTGTTTTGTTGATTTTGCTTGTTCGGGTCCTTATGTAAACATTGATATGCATCCAGAAGATTCAGAATCGGCTTTGGATGCCATTTTCTTTTCGCCCCACAAATTTCTTGGCGGACCAGGAACTTCTGGGATTTTGATTTTTGATAAAAAATTATACACGAATACCATTCCGGATAATTCCGGTGGCGGCACCGTAAGTTGGACAAATCCTTGGGGCGACCATAAATATATCGACAATATTGAAGACCGCGAAGATGGCGGAACACCTGGTTTTCTTCAAATGATAAAAACGGCTTTAGCCATTCAACTGAAAGAAAAAATGGGCGTTGATGCTATTTTGAAACGCGAACAGGAATTGGTTGCTTATGTTTTTGAAACTTTAGGAGATACTTCAAACATTCATATTTTAGCCAATCAACATCAAGATCGATTGGGCGTAATTTCATTCTATATTGACGATTTGCATTTTAATTTGGGTGTAAAAATCCTCAATGATAAATTCGGAATTCAAACGCGTGGCGGTTGTAGTTGCGCTGGAACATATGGCCATTTTTTGCTGCACGTTGATCAAGAAACGTCCCATAATTTAGTTTGCCAAATCGATTCTGGTGACTTAATTCAAAAGCCAGGTTGGATTCGAATGTCGATGCATCCTACAACAACTAATGAAGAAATAAAATACGTATGCCAAAGCATTATTACTTTGGCATCGCATTTTGAAGATTGGAAAAATGATTATCTGTATGATAAAACGTCTAATGAATTCAAGCATAAAAACGCTAAACCTACAGAAGCAGAAATGGTGAATAATTGGTTTTTATAACAATTATTTTTTCATTTCTTTTTCAATCATTTCATAAAATTGATCGATTTTTGGAAGTACTACAATACGAGTTCTTCTATTAATTGCTCTGTTTTCAGAGGAAACATTTGGAACCAAAGGAACAAATTCACTTCTTCCCGCAGCAATTAATTGTGCTGGATTTACTTTTAAATCTTTCGTTAAAACTCTAACAATCGCAGTTGAACGTTTTACGCTTAAATCCCAGTTGTCAATTAAATTGGCATTCCCAACAAACGGAACATTGTCGGTGTGACCTTCCACCATGCACTCGAAATCAGGTTTGCTATTGATTACTTTCGCTACTTTTTCAAGTACATCTTTTGCCTTTTCGCTAACTAAATAACTACCGCTTTTGAAAAGTAATTTATCGGCAATAGAAATAAAGACAACACCTTTTTCAACATTAATTTCAATATCCGGATCAGAAATTCCAACAGCGCCTTTCAAACTTGTCACCAAAGCAAGCGTAACGCTGTCTTTTCGGGTTAAAGCATCTTGCATTCTTGTAATTTTAATGTCTTTTTCTTTGATTGTTTCTAATGCTTTTTCAATATTTTGAGCCCCTTTTGTTGATAAAGTGGTCATGTTATTCATATTATTTAGCAAGTCAGTATTCGACTTTTTCAAATAGTCCAATTGGCTACTCAACCCATCTTTTTCTGTAATACAAGTATTTAATTTCACGGTACACGTGTTAAGTAAATCTTGAATTTCTTTGTTTTTGCTTTCTAAATCAGCAATTTTCTTTTTTGCTCCGCAGGAAGTCGATAAAAGTGCAACTATTGAAATTGCTAGAAGTATTCTTTTCATAATGTTGATTTTAACAAAGTTAATTTTTATTATTTGCAAAAGTAGTATTTATTTTTGTTTTTTAAAAACAGTTTTTTTCCTTAAATAATAAGAAATAACAACGCTTTTCATTTCATAGTAATTCTCCATTTGATTGACATCTCTTTTTTTATATATACTAACAAATAGAAAATAAAACGAAAAATGAGCTTTCAAAATAGCAAAGACATGTTTCCATTTTCCTTGCCACAAAAACCGTACTCCCGCAATTCCATCTAATATTAAACGGATGAAAAGCACATAAAATAGTTTTTTTTGAGGCAAGTTTTTAGTCAACGTAAACAAAGAATTTCGAAAATTTAAAAAAGTTTTTCGAGGATTTCCTTGATTTAATGTTGCGCCACCAATATGATAAACGATAGATTTTGAATTATATTTTATGGTATAACCTCTATTTTTAGCCCGCCAACACAAATCAATTTCTTCTTGATGGGCAAAAAAATCAGCATCGAAACCGCCTAATTCTTTGTAAACCGTATTTCTTATAAAAAAACAAGCACCCGAAGCCCAAAAAATTTCGCAATCGTCTTCATATTGTGCCACATCTTTTTCTAGGGAATCAAAAATGCGTCCGCGACAAAAAGGATAACCCAATTGATCAATAAAACCACCAGCTGCACCCGCATATTCGAAAAACTCAGGGTTTTTAAAATCTCTAATTTTAGGTTGAATAATGGCAGTTTTAGGCTCCGTTTTAAATGTTTCAATTATAGGAACAAGCCAGTTTTTGGTTACTTCAACATCGGTATTTACCAATGCCAATATTTCGGCATCAATTGTTTTTAAAGCGATATTGTATCCGCCAGCAAAACCCAAGTTTGAACTGTTTTCAATGATTTGAATAGTTGGAAAACTTGCTTTTACAAAGGCAACAGAGTCATCCGTTGAAGCATTATCAGCAAGATAAAGAGTTGCTTCGGGAGAATATTGAACAAGAGCAGGCAAAAACTGTTCGAGTAATTTTTGTCCATTCCAATTCAATAAAACAACGGCTATTTTCAATTTAGTATTTAGTTTAAGCTATTAAAATCAGGTAATTCCTCCAAAAACTGGTATTTCTCATTTTCAAAATCCATTTTGCAAAAGTAATGATTATGACCATTGGTTACCATTAAAAATTCGGATGCCAAAGTCATATTATAACGTGCAATCTGATCAAAAGTAGTTTGCGAAATCGTAATTTCGGGTGCTTTGCATTCAATTAATATCAAAATTTCCCCGTTTGGCCGAAAAACTACAATGTCATATCGTTTTCTTAAAGTATTGATTAATAATACTTTTTCAACGTTAATATGCGATTTTGGATAGTTTTTTTCAATCATTAAAAACTGAACCACATGTTGACGAACCCATTCTTCGGGAGTGAGAATTATAAATTTTTTCCGAATTTCATCAAAAATAGCGACTTTATTTTTACTATTTTTGAAACGAAAGGAATAGGTTGGAAAATTCAGTTGTTGCATAAAACAAAAGTAATACTTTTGCGGAACAGATAAAAACTATGGACGAGGTAATCAAAATTCAGAACGATATTACAAACGGAAACATTAAACCCATTTATTTTTTAATGGGCGAGGAGCCGTATTATATCGATCAATTAGCTGATTTTATTGAGAAAAATGTACTTCTTGAAGAGGAAAAAGATTTCAATCAAACCATTTTTTACGGTCGTGATGTGACCGTTGACGAGATTGTTTCGGCTGCCAAACGCTATCCGATGATGGCTGAACGCCAAGTTATTATTGTAAAAGAAGCGCAGGATTTAAGCAAAACTATTGATAATATCGAATCGTATGTCGAAAATCCAATGGATTCAACGGTTTTGGTTTTCTGTTACAAATACAAAACGTTGGACAAACGAAAAAAAGTCACCAAATTAATTGAGAAAAAAGGGGTGGTTTTAGAAAGCAAAAAACTTCGCGATTATCAAGTGGGTGATTGGATTAAAAAATTGGTGGCAACCAAAAAATTAGCAATCGAACCCAAAGCAACCGCAATGTTGGTCGAATTTCTAGGAACCGATTTGGATCGAATAAATAATGAAATTGAGAAATTGCAAATTATTTTACCAGAAGGCACTTCGATTTCACCGTTGCATATTGAACAAAATATTGGATTTAGCAAAGATTTCAATGTATTCGAATTGCGAAATGCTATTGGGGAACGGAACCAGCTGAAAGCGTATCAAATTGTGGAATATTTTGCTAACAATCAAAAAGAACATCCCAATGTAATGACATTCAGTTTGGTGTTTGGTTTTTTTATTCAGCTGCTACAATATCATGGATTAAAGGATAAAAACCCAAAAAATGCCGCCGCAGTTTTGAAAATTAATCCCTATTTCATGAAAGATTATGACTTGGCTTTACGGAATTATCCAATGAAAAAAGTCAGTCAAATTATTTCCGCCCTTCGTGATGTGGATTTGAAAAGCAAAGGGGTTGGCGCAAGCGGATTGTCTCATTCCGACTTGTTAAGAGAAATGCTCTACAAAATCTTTAATTAGCATTTAAATTTAACGATATTTGCAAGGATTCAAATATATAAATTATGGGAATGAACAAAAATACGGTACTGGGTTGGGCAACATTAATCATGGTGCTTATGGGATTAATTCTAATTGCATTGGGTGCATTCAAATACAGTGAAAGTTCAGGATGGGGATTTGCTACAGTTGGAATTGGTTTTTTAGCCAACGCTTGGGTTTTCAATGCTTTAAAAGGAAGAGTTTAAACTAAAAATTTATATTAAATTGTCGCTTCTTCACTATCCGAAAGCACCCCAAAACTATCAAAACTCTCATTAGTTTTAACATTAAAGTAAAGTGTTTCTTGACTTTTATTTGATAATAAAAACAAATTATACCAAACCCTAAGTTTATTTATTTCATGGGTTTGGCATAATTTAATAATTCACTTATTGCTTGGTATAAATTGCAAATGATGTACTTCCGGTTTCATACATTTTAACATGTGTAGCATCAATAAATTCATAATTTCCCGATTCTTGGGTTCCATTTGGAAAAGTCCAAGTGCCTGTTGTAGCAGTTGCTGCAGACCATGTAAAATTGTCAGAATCTGAATACTGTTCGGTAGAAGTAATAAATTCATTAAAACCTCTTACAGCCGTTCTGTCTGCATTACAGATAAAATAAGTTTTATAATAACTTGTTGAACCTCCAACTCCAGAAGGGTGAGGTGTTACTGCGTATTGCCACTTACCAATTAATTTAACTTCATAAGTATTTAAATTTTGCTTTGTGTAAATTCTAAATAAAGTACTACTTCCTGGGGAATACATTTTAACATGTGTAATATCAATGAATTCATAATTACCTGTTTCTTGTGTACCATCTGGCAAAGTAAAAGTATAAGTTGTTGCGGTTGCCGAAAAAGTACGGTTTTCATAACCAGAATCATGTTGTGTGGATGTAATAAATTCATTAAAACCCGTTACAGCCGTTTTGTCTGCATTACATGTAAAATAAGATTTGTAAAAACTTGTTGGTCCACCAAGCCCAGAAGTGTGAGGTGTTTCATTATACTGCCATGTACCAATTAATTTGTTTTCATAAGTATTCAATGAAGATGTTCCATTGTTGTCATTACTACAAGAAATTATAGTTACACATGTTAATACTAAGAAGATAATTTTTTTTAATGCCTTTTTCATTTTTTTTATTTTTAAATTAAGTTTTAAAATTACTAAAAAATTGACAAATAAAAATAATAATATGGAATACCGTATATTACCCCTTTTTTAAGATAATTTAAATTCAATATTTTTGCTAAATGAAAAAAACTATTTTACTGTTTTGTAGTCTATTACAAATTAGTTTTGCGCTTGGTCAAATAAAAAACCCACCTAAAGACGATATTCATTTTCTTTTTACATTTAAAAATGATACATATCTTTTAGAAAACGGATTTATTTATAATTTAACATCTCCAATTAAGTTAAAACCAAAGGAACATAACTTAGCAATGAAAGAGTTTAATTTTGTAAGTAATGGTATTACGGGGTATTTGAAGAATGCTTCTTCAGGTATTGTTTATTCTTTTGATGGAATTAATTTTAAAAGATTAGATAATTCATTTGACTTTAAATCTCAATTTAGAAGCTTTAGTTTTCTTCATAATAATATCATTTTCGATTTTGGAGGTTACGGTTTACATAGTTTTAAAAACATATTAACTTATTTTAATTTTGCTAAAAAAGAAACGGAACTTTTCAATCAAGTTAGTTCAATAAATGAGTGTCCGATATCAAGGGATAGAATGATTGCGCAATACGAAAAAAGCACATTGTTCATTGGTCCGGGTCATGGAATAAATGTTGATAAAGAAAATCCTTATGAAAACGCTTCATTTATTAATGATTATTGGAAGTTTTCATTTCAAGATAAAAAATGGCAAAAATTAGGAGAGGGTACAATCAATGCAAATTATCCATATGATGTTTTATATGATTTTAATAATCATTCGTTGTTAATTTCAGATAAAGGAATTTATGAAATAAATATAAAAGACAACTTATTGATAGGCTACCCAAATGCAAATATTGATATTGTTAAGTCTTTAAATAAAAGTAACACATTATCATCTATTACATACAACAAAACCAAAGGTGGGTTTTATTTAATAATAGATAAATCAATCTCTTCGTCGGAAGTTTTATTTGTAAAAAAGGCCGATTTTCTAGGATCAAAAAAAACATATAACAAATTGTATAATCAATCGAAATTCAATTGGATTTATTTTACTTTTTTTGGTATCACTTTTTTAATATTTTTAATTTATATTTTTATTAGAAAGAAAACTTTAATAAAAATTATAAACAGTAAAATGGATGTTTTAAAAATTGAACTTAAAAATGAAGATTTTATGCTTTTAAAAAAAATTACTGATTCGCATCCAGATTATATTAATTATTCCGAACTTTTAGATTTATTTCCGGAATATCTTGGATATGAATCTAAAAAGAAAAAAATTAGACAATCAATAATAAACATAGAAGAATACTTATCTCAAAAAACAAAAATAAAAATGCCGATTTTTATTTATAGAAAAAATATTGAGGATAAACGAGAAAAACAAATTAGGATTAGGTAGAGTAAGTTATTATTTTCTTAAATCTTGATGTTAGTTTCATTTCTTTCACAATAATCTCTTCGCATAAACTTCACTATCTATTAATCAAAACCAATCCTATAAAAAAAATAACTATTTGGTATGTTTTCTAGTAAATCACCAATCCATCTTTTGCATTCTTTTTATTTAGAACTATCTTTGTTGCCAGAATAGATAAGATTTTGTAAATTATAATAAAACAGTGAATTCGATTATTATATAAAATAGTTATACTAAGAAGGATTGTTTTATCATTTAACAACAAAATTTAAAATCAATAATTTATATATACCTAAAAATCAAAAATTTAATTTTTAAAGAAAATATTTATGTCAGACGATAAAAAAGTAATTTTTTCGATGCAAAAATTGAGTAAAACCTACTCAAGCAGCGATAAACAAGTTTTGAAAAACATCTATTTGAGTTTCTTTTATGGGGCCAAAATTGGAATTTTAGGATTAAATGGTTCTGGAAAATCCTCCTTATTAAAAATTATTGCAGGTGTTGATAAAAATTATCAAGGCGATGTGGTTTTTCAACCGGGATACACCGTTGGTTATTTGGAACAAGAACCTATTCTGGACGATTCTAAAACGGTAATCGAAATTGTAAAAGAAGGCGTTGCGGAAACTATGATGGTTTTGGACGAATTCAACAAAATAAACGACATGTTTGGTTTGCCAGAAGTCTATGAAGATGCAGACAAAATGCAACAACTCATGGACCGACAAGCCGATTTACAAGATAAAATCGATGCACTTGGTGCTTGGGAAATTGACACCAAATTAGAAATTGCTATGGACGCTTTGCGCACACCAGAAGGTGATACGCCAATCAAAAACTTATCAGGAGGAGAAAGACGTCGCGTAGCTTTGTGCCGATTATTATTGCAGCAACCCGATGTATTATTACTTGATGAACCAACGAATCACTTGGATGCAGAAAGTGTACTTTGGTTAGAACAACATTTGGCACAATATGCCGGAACCGTTATTGCCGTTACGCACGACCGTTATTTCTTGGATAATGTTGCAGGTTGGATATTGGAATTGGATCGAGGTGAAGGAATTCCATGGAAAGGGAATTATTCGTCTTGGTTGGATCAAAAATCAAGTCGAATGGCGTTGGAAGAAAAAGTAGCTTCCAAACGCAGAAAAACCCTTGAAAGAGAGTTGGATTGGGTGCGTCAAGGAGCCAAAGGTCGTCAATCAAAACAAAAAGCACGTTTGCAGAATTATGACAAGCTTTTAAATGAAGACCAAAAACAATTGGATGAAAATCTAGAAATTTATATTCCAAACGGCCCGCGTTTGGGAACAAATGTAATTGTAGCCAAAAATGTTGCGAAATCGTTTGGTGATAAATTATTGTACGACAATCTTAATTTCACGCTTCCACAAGCTGGAATTGTTGGAATAATTGGACCCAATGGTGCTGGAAAATCTACTATTTTCAAAATGATTATGGGAGAAGAAAAACCTGATGGTGGCGAATTTGCTATTGGTGAAACAGTCAAAATTGCTTATGTTGATCAAGCGCATTCCAATATTAATCCGGATAAATCCATCTGGGAAAATTTTTGTGACGGTCAAGAATTAATTATGATGGGTGGTCGTCAAGTGAATTCTCGTGCTTATTTGAGCCGTTTTAATTTTGGCGGAAGCGATCAAAATAAGAAAGTGTCCATGCTTTCTGGGGGCGAACGAAATCGCTTGCATTTAGCAATGACTTTAAAAGAAGAAGGAAACGTTTTGTTATTAGATGAACCAACCAATGATTTGGACATTAATACGCTACGAGCCTTAGAAGAAGGACTTGAGAACTTTGCGGGTTGCGCGGTTGTAATTTCGCACGATAGATGGTTTTTAGATCGAATTTGTACCCATATTTTAGCTTTTGAAGGTAATTCTGATGTGTATTATTTTGAAGGCGGTTTCTCTGATTATGAAGAAAATAAGAAAAAACGATTGGGTGGCGATTTAACTCCCAAACGATTGAAATACAGAAAATTAATAAGAAGTTAATTCCCTTTTAATTTGTTAAAAAAATATTTAGTATTACTACTTTTTTTAGTTTTTAAATTTGTTTTAACTTGTATATTACTAATACCAGCGTTTCTTATTTTGTTTTGAATTTGCTGATTTTCTAGATTTATTGGCTTCACCACTTCGGTTTGAATTTTTTGCGGGTTCAGAGGTGCCATTTTCAGGACTTCCGCTGTGCCACGGATAGGGATGTTCAGTGATGGTTTTGACATCTACTTTAATTAATTTCTGAATATCTTTCCAATAACAATGCTCATCATTGCTACAAAATGAAATCGCAATTCCACCATTTCCAGCGCGACCTGTTCGTCCAATTCGGTGCACATAGGTTTCGGGAATATTAGGCAAATCAAAGTTAATTACAAATGGTAATTGGTCAATGTCGATTCCTCTTGCGGCAATATCAGTGGCCACAAGTACGCCAACTTCTTTATTTTTAAACGCATCTAAAACGCGTTGTCTAGCATTTTGTGATTTGTCCCCATGAATGGCTTCGGCAGCAATATCCCGTTTTCGCAAGGCTTTTACAACGTTGTCTGCTCCATGTTTTGTTCTAGAAAAAACAAGCACATCCGAAAGGTTTTCATTTTTTATTAAATGATAAAGTAAATTTCTTTTTTCTGTTTTTTCAACAAAATAAATTCGTTGTTCTACATTTTCGGCAGTCGATGAAACGGGTGAAACCGTCACTGTTGCTGGGTCTTTCAGAAACATCTCCGCTAATTCGCGAATAGCAATTGGCATCGTCGCTGAAAAAAGTAATGTTTGTCTGTTTTTAGGCGTAAGTTTTACAATTTTCTTTACATCATTTACAAATCCCATATCCAACATTTGATCGGCTTCATCCAAAACGAGCGTATGCAAATGATCCAAATCGATATATCCTTGTTTGTGTAAATCTAAAAGTCTGCCCGGCGTAGCAACCAAAATATCAATTCCTTTTCTTAGAGAATCGACTTGTGGTACTTGTGAAACGCCACCAAAAATGGTTAATTGTGTTAAGTTGGTATATTTTCCATAGGTATCAAAACTTTGTCCAATTTGAACTGCTAATTCGCGAGTGGGAGTAATTATTAGGGCGCGAATTTCCTTCGCTTTTTTGGTTGAACCTACAATTCGGTGCAATTGGTGGATAATAGGAATCGCAAAAGCAGCTGTTTTTCCAGTACCTGTTTGTGCGCAACCAATTAAATCGCGACCAGATAATACAATTGGAATTGCTTGTTCTTGTATGGGAGTTGCAGCAACGTAGCCTTCTTCAAATACGGCTTTTTGAATGCTTTTGGACAATGATAAATCTTCGAATAACATAAATTTGATAGTTTTAATTTTAGTTAAAAGCACTAAAATTCTATGCAAAGATAGGTTTATTTGTGGATTTGTTTATTTATAAGGGATTTCCAATTTGTTTTTATCCAAAAAGCAAGGCTATAAAGCGGCTTTCATAAAATCGGTAATCAAATAGCCAATGAGTTTTCCTATAAGATGATTGTTTTTTTCTTCGCCTAAATCAGGGGCTCCCTCACAAATATGAAGGTAACTTGCATTTTGATGTTGTCCAAAAAAGTAAATGAATTGGCGCAATTCTTCTACCGAAAAACCACTCAAAGTCATTGCGCTACTTGCAATATTTGGAATTGCATCAAGATCAATTTCGATTCCAAACGGACTTTCTTCTATAAATTCTAATCCTTTTTCCATTTCGGATTGAAAATCTTTTTGTTTTCGAATGTTAATTTCATCGTACGTATTAAATTGAACGCGATCATCAATTTTTTTTATGGTATCTAAAACGCTTTTTGACGTATAACTTTCATGAAGACCAAAAATGAAATATTTGCTTAAAAATCCTTCCTCGAAAGCATACGAAAATCCATTTCCACTATGACGACCTTCAAGAATTCTAAAATCGGAATGCGCATCAAAATTGATCGCGTTTATAGCTTTTCCTTTAGCTAATGCAGTTCCTTTTATATTTCCGTAGGAATTATTGTGTCCACCACCAATAATTATCGGAATTTTCCCAATTTTTACAATTGAAAAAATAATATGAGCGACTTCCTTATCGATTTTTTCAACTAATTCGCTTAGTTTTTTTCGGTCTTCGGTCGCATTAAAATCTAAACTCTCGACTTCGGCCATTTCGTTCTTAACATCAAGATGTCCTAAAACCACAATTTGACTTCCTTTACAAAATCGATTGTGCTGAATATTGGCAATACTTTTTATGGCACTTTCCCATGCAGAAGCGGCGCCTGGGCGACCAAAATTTGCGCGAACCCCAATGTCTTCTGGAATTCCGAAGAGTACAAATTTGGCTTCACATTCTTTTAGAAACAAAAGTATGTCGACCTCTTTTGGAACAACAATCATTTTTTCACCATATTTTATTTCACCGCGTCTGTGGTTTGTAACCTTGGCTAGGTCATTTATCGTGAAAGG
>CAIMBK010000056.1 GCA_903839195.1 uncultured Bacteroidota bacterium
AATCGCCTTTTGGAATTCCTTTGCGAAAATCCCGAAATCAAAAGTGCTTTAGAAAATAGAAAAATCAATAATTGGAGTTTAAATGACGATTATATTTTGCTTCTTTTAGAAGAAATAAAAAAAAGCGATTTGTATGACAATTATATGAATGCAAAAGGAGCAACTTTTGAAGCGGATCAAAAATTTATTATTGATTTGTTTGAAGAAATAATTGCGCCGAACGAAAAATTATATGATTATTTAGAAGACAATAAACTTACATGGGTTGATGATATACCGGTTGTTAACACGCAAATTGTCAAGCAATTAAGACAAATTAGTTTGGATAAACCAAATTCTTTTTCGGTTCCAAAATTGTTTAAAGATTCGGAAGACAAGGAATTTGCTATCAGTTTGTTTCGAAAAACGGTTTTGAACGAACCCGAATTGGCAAAAGAATTTATCGATAAAACACCCAATTGGGATACGGAACGAATTGCCGAAATTGACACCATCGTCCTTAAAATGGCAATTTGCGAATTTTTAAAATTCCCTTCTATTCCAGTAAAAGTAACAATTAACGAATATTTAGAAATTGTAAAAGAATATTCTACACCAAAAAGTAGTATTTTTATCAACGGAATTTTAGATAATTTAGTCAAAGAATTTCAAACGAATAACAAATTAAACAAAATCGGTAGGGGTTTAATGTAAATTATATTTTATGAATAAAAAAAGTATTATAATCGCTTTTGTTGCTTTATTTACAGCAACTATTTCTTGTAAAAAAAAGGAAGTAAGTCCAATGGACGCAAAAGAAATGCCCGTTTTTCATGAGCCAACAGCAATACCAAATTCGGCATCCATTGCCGTTGATCAACGAGCTAAAATGAATGTTCCAAAAGACGGAAAATATCCAGAAATGACGTTCGAAGCCAAAGAACATGACTTTGGTTTAATAAATCGTGGAGAAATTGTGACTTATTACTATAAATTTGAAAATACAGGTGAGGCCGATTTAATCATTTCTAGAGCCGTTGGTTCTTGTGGTTGCACCGTTCCAGAATATCCAAAAACCCCATTAAAACCTGGCGAATCTGCTAAAATTAAAGTAACTTTCAACTCAGGTGGAAAAAATGGAAAACAACAAAAATCGGTTACGATTCTTACAAATACAAAAGAAGCTACCGAAATTTTATTAATTAAAGCTGAAATCAAAAAATAACTTAAATCAAATTAACATGGATCAAATTCAACAATTCCTTCCTTTTATTTTAATGTTTGTGGTCATTTATTTCTTTATGATTCGTCCACAACAAAAAAGAGCTAAACAAGAAAAACAATTTGAAAGCGAACTAAAAGTAGGTGACAAAATCATCACAAAAAGTGGTATTCACGGAAAAATCGCCGAATTAGCAGACACAACAATTGTTATCGAAACAATGGCTGGAAAATTAAAAATGGAGCGCTCGGCTATTTCAATGGAAATGTCACAAGCAGCCAACAAAAAATAATAGTATTCCAAAAACTAAAAAAGCCACGATTTCGTGGCTTTTTTTTATGCAATAAAAATACTTTTTATAATGCTTTTTTAGCGGTCAATTGTGCGATTTCAACAATGACATCAATTGCTTTTTGGATGCTTTCAACGGGAACATATTCGTATTTTCCATGAAAATTATGTCCGCCAGCAAAAATGTTCGGGCAAGGTAATCCCATGTATGACAATTGCGAACCGTCGGTGCCACCACGAATGGGTTTTATGATCGGTTCGATTCCTATATTTTTCATCGCTTCTTCGGCAATATCGACAATATGCATCACCGGTTCTACCTTTTCTTTCATATTGAAATATTGGTCTTTTATTTCGGCGATGCAAATGACTTCACCAAATTGAACCGCAAATTTTTCATTAATTTTTGAAGCAATATTTTGAATCCTTTCTTTTCTTTTTTGAAATTCAGAAGCGCTATGATCCCGAATAATCAATTCTAAAACCGTTTCTTCAATGCTTCCCGTCAAATGATGAACGTGATAAAATCCTTCATAATCGATCGTTTCTTGCGGGATTTCATTTTTTGGTAATTCATTAATAAAATCATTGGCAATCAACATCGAATTGATCATTTTTCCTTTAGCATATCCTGGATGCACACTTTTTCCTTTGAAAGTAATTTTGGCGCCAGCCGCATTAAAATTTTCATATTCCAATTCGCCAATTTGACTTCCGTCCATTGTATAAGCCCATTCGGCTCCAAATTTTGCGACGTCAAATTTATGTGCGCCTCTTCCAATTTCTTCATCGGGTGTAAATCCAACTCTGATTTTTCCGTGCTTTATTTCAGGATTTTTAATTAAAAATTCCATTGCCGTAACAATTTCAGTAATTCCCGCTTTATCATCGGCTCCAAGCAACGTTGTTCCGTCTGTTGTTATCAAAGTTTGCCCTTTATAAAGCAATAAATCTTTAAAATAATTTGGCGAAAGCACTATATTCTGCGCTTCATTCAATACAATATCGCCACCATCATAATTCCGAATAATTTGCGGTTTTACATTGGCTCCAGTAAAATCGGGCGTAGTATCAAAATGCGACACAAATCCAATTGTAGGCACCGAATGCGTAACATTACTTTCTAAAGTAGCCATTATATAGGCGTTTTCATCAATCGTAACGTCTGTCATTCCGATGGCTTTTAATTCGCTCACCAATTGATTGGCCAAAACCCATTGTTTTTCTGAACTTGGGGTTGTGTTTGAATTCGGATCCGATTCGGTGTCAACGGTTACATAACTTATAAAACGGTCAATAATGTGCTGCATGAAAATATGATTTTTAAATGAAACACAAATATACAGATTTGTTCAAATTATTGCTTCAAATCGGCGTTAAATTAGTCATTGTAAAACCCTTTTATTGATTTTGATTTAAATCGCTTCAGGTGGTGACAATTAAATTTTAGTTTGCTAAATTCAAATGATTTATTTATAAATATTAAAAACAGGAACTAATTTTTTTGTTGGAATCTTTAATAAATCGAAAGGATAATTCTATTTTTGCAAAACAACTTCATGACTATTATGTATAAACAACTGATTCGTCCGTTACTTTTTTGTTTTGACCCTGAAAAAGTGCATTATTTTACCTTTTCACTAATACGATTATTATCCAAAATACCCGGAGTTTCATTTATTTTTAAAGCTATTTATGAAGTAAATGACCCGCGTTTGGAACGGGAAGTTTTTGGTTTAAAATTTAAAAACCCGGTTGGATTGGCCGCTGGCTTTGATAAAGACGCTAAATTATATAAAGAACTTTCTAATTTCGGATTTGGATTTATTGAAATAGGAACGGTAACCCCAAAAGCCCAAGATGGAAATCCTAAGATTCGCTTGTTCCGACTCAAAGAAGACGCTGCAATTATCAACCGAATGGGATTTAATAATGGTGGCGTTCAAGAAGCTGTTGAACGATTAAAATCCAATACAAATGTTTTAATTGGTGGAAATATTGGAAAAAATAAACTAACTCCCAACGAATTAGCTACTTCCGATTATGAAATTTGTTTTGACGCACTTTATGATTATGTTGATTTTTTTGTTGTAAATGTCAGTTCGCCCAACACGCCCAATTTACGCGAATTACAAGAAAAAGAACCGTTGACACAGTTATTAAATTCATTACAAAACAAAAATTTGGCGCGACCAAAACAAAAACCAATTTTGCTCAAAATTGCACCCGATTTGACCAATGAGCAATTGTTAGACATTATCGATATTATAAATACAACAAAAATCGCGGGAGTTATTGCCACTAATACGACCATTTCCCGAGAAGGATTACAATCTGAAAACAAAGTTGAAACCGGCGGTTTGTCTGGAAAGCCATTAACAAAACGGGCCACAGAAGTCATTCGGTTTTTAGCAGAAAAAAGTAACAAATCGTTTCCGATTATTGGAGTAGGTGGGATTCACTCCGCCGAAGATGCTCTCGAAAAATTAGAAGCTGGGGCAAGTTTAATCCAACTTTATACCGGTTTTATCTACGAAGGTCCTGCGCTAATCAAAAAAATCAATAAGGCAATTCTAGAAAAATCGTTGTAACTTAGACCTTTCAAAAGCAATAACTTTGAACAAACCCATTAAAATTATCGAATGTCCCCGCGACGCGATGCAAGGCATAAAATCGTTCATTCCAACCGAACGAAAAGTGGCTTATATCCAGTCGTTATTGCGCGTGGGTTTTGACAGTATCGATTTCGGAAGTTTTGTTTCGCCCAAAGCCATTCCGCAAATGCAAGACACCGCCGCGGTTTTGGCACAATTGGATTTGTCGCAAACCAAAAGTAAATTATTAGCCATTATAGCCAACACCCAAGGTGCTCAAAACGCCGTCGTTTTTCCTGAAATTCACTATTTGGGTTTTCCATTTTCGATATCTGAGAATTTCCAAATGCGAAATACCCACAAAACCATAGCCGAATCCATTGTCACACTTAGCGAAATTCTTGACATTGCCAGTTCGAGCAACAAAGAAGTTGTGGCCTATTTATCCATGGGATTTGGTAATCCGTATGGCGACCCTTGGAACGTTGAAATTGTGGGCGAATGGACCGAAAAATTAGCCAAAATGGGCGTAAAAATCCTATCGCTTTCCGATACCATTGGAAGTTCCACCCCTGAAAACATTAGCTATTTATTCTCCAATTTGATTCCGAAATACCCCGAAATCGAATTTGGTGCCCATTTGCACACCACCCCCGATAAATGGTTCGAAAAAATTGACGCCGCCTATCAAGCGGGTTGCCTTCGATTTGATGGTGCCATTCAAGGTTTTGGTGGCTGTCCGATGGCAAAAGACGAACTCACAGGAAACATGCCCACAGAGAAATTATTGTCCTATTTTACCACACAAAAAGAAAACACCAACACCAGCCCAATGAGTTTTGAGAGCGCTTACAATGAAGCCACAAAACTTTTTCGCGAGTTTCATTAAGAGCAATTCCCGCTTTCCGTTACAAGTCCTCA
>CAIMBK010000057.1 GCA_903839195.1 uncultured Bacteroidota bacterium
CTGATGGCGCGCTCCAAGAATACGTCGTTCCGACCGGAACTATATTACCCGAAACATTATTTACAGGGCTTACCGTAAAAGCCGATCCGCTGCAAGCTGGTTTTGTTTGTGGACTTACAAAAGGTTTCGGATTTACTGTTAGCGTTTGCGGTACGCTACAAGTATTTATATCTGTATAAGTAATTGTTGCAGTTCCTGAAGCAACCGAAGTTACTAAACCTAAAATATCAACAGTTGCAATGGCTGTGTTTGAAGACAACCATGGATTTAAAGTGGAAGGAGTTCCTGAACCAACAAGTTGAGACGTATCCCCATTACAAATTGATACAGTGCCTGTTATTGTTGGGCTTGTAAAAACCGTTACTGTTCCTGTGGCGCTTGCGCTTACAAAGCCACTTGTAGTATCTGTTATAATAACACTATAATTACCAGCTACATTTGTGGAAAAACCAGCAACATTTCCAGGATTTGTAGCACCCGAAGGAACCGTCCAAGCATAAGAATAGCCTCCTCCAGCCAAAACAGGATTTGGACTTGCGGTTACAGTAGCAGCAGTTCCAGAACAAGCCGAAGGACTATTAACTGTAACGGTTGGAACGGTCGCAATTGACACTTGAAAAGTTCTATTAAATAAAGGACAATTTCCAGAAGCTGCAATTGTGTAGGATATAGTATAATTATTAGCCAAACTAGTGTTTGGGGTAAAAGCACCAGTACTAGAATTAATACTTAATCCTGCAGGAGAAGCCGAAAAGACTCCGCCAGGTGTAACAGTAGATAAATTACTTTGTAATGTATTATTTGTTATCGGATAAACCGCAGCTGAATAAGAAATTGTTCCGGTTGGCGAAGCAACAACATTGAGCGTAAACGGTTTTACAGTAACACAATTATGATCTGAATCTCTGATTCGAATCCAGATTGTTGCCGAAGTAGAATTGATTACATAGGCATTCAAATTTGCATCTGGAATCAACCCATTATTGATAGCGCCATCAAAAGCATCTTGATAGTTTGAATAATAACTTACTTCAAAAATATTAGGGTCAAGTGGTGTTCCTAAAACAGGATCGGTTAAAACAACATTAGTTTGATTTATATTAAAAGTATAAGGAGGCGGTGCCAAGGTACATGAATTCAAAGAAGTAGGATTTGTTACTGCAATTTCGGGACTAAATGTTATGGTAATATCATCCGAAGCAATCAAACAATGGTCTGGATTGGGAGTGTAAACATGGAGCGCATACACCCCAGAAGTATTTGCAGGAATAGTCAATGACGCACCTGTTGCGCCAGGAATGATAACATTGTCTTGTGTCCATTCAAAAACATTGCTGCCAACAACTAAACCTGACGAAAGAATAACTGGTGAACCAAAACACGCGCTAGGATTATTATTAAGCCCACTGTTATCAAGCAATTCTAAAGGTGTAATTGCAAAGTTCTTGATAAAAACTCCTGAATCCAATTGATTGTCTGTTACATTTGCAATAGCCAATTTTATATGATACACCTTGCCACATTGCAATGCAGAAGTTGCTCTAATTGGTTTAGTAAACCCGTCATATTCAACCGTAGGTAGGGTTGTTGTGTTTGGATTTTGTCCAATTGTTGAGTTGTTGAAATAATAGGCACAGCTAGCACAAGGCCCGTTATTATTTAAGCCATTATTTACAGTTCCGATGGAAATTGGTATTGTGGTGTTTGGAACCAAGGCAATGTTCTTGGAATTATTACTAAATGGGCCCATAATTCCATCGCCACTTAGAAAAAACCCAAAAGTATCGTTGTATGTAGTGTTCGTAGGAGTCACCCACTCAGGATATTCTTCCGACCCAAAAACAAAATCAAAATCCAAGCTTAATCCTGTAGCAACAAAGTCAAATTCTAAAATAGATACTTTTCTTATTGTATGTCCCGAAAGCAATAATAAATCGGCATCCCCTTGTAAAAATCCTGAAGTAACTTCGTCTTGATCGGCATTACTATTATTTGGTCCTAACGCTACTGATGACTTGCCAGTGGTCAATAACAACCCATTACTATTTGGAGCAAACCCAATATTAGTAGGATTAAAATTAACCAAAAACTGCGCCGCTTGATCTTTTACAGGACTAGTGGCCGTTTGAAGAACTCCGTTAAACTTAATATTATAAGGCGTTACCCCATTTCCAACCAATGAGTTTATTGCCAACCAATAAGGATTTTGGGTAGTATTAATGGTGACTTGAGCATATAAAAAACTGCTGGAAAGCAGCAAAAACAGTAGGCTTAATTTTTTCATTATTAGGTTAATCTATAGTAGGTAGTTATTGATTTTCTTTTTCAATCTCCAAATATAATTATTCAGTTCAAATAACATTGTTAAATTTGTGAAAAAAATAAATAATTGGTAATAATTACTTAACAAACAGCAACAAATAAATTAAGCTAATTCAAGCTGTAAAACCCAACATTTCAATACCTCGGGACGATTTGATTCATGATTATTATAAAAAAACAAATACAACTGGTAGGACTTTTTTTATTATATTAATTGAACGCGTATTTACTTAAAACCATTTTATACGCGGTTTCTTATAATTATATCAAAAAAACGGCTAAATTTTCTTTTAGCCGTTTTTTAGTTAATTTATTCTTTATTTGTTCAAAAATAACTAATCAACAGAGATAAGTTTGTTATTTTTGTAAAAAATAAACCAAAATGACTACGATTTCCATAAAACAAACGCAAAATCCCTTAATTCTAAAATTTGAATTTCCCGATTTTATTACCAATAACGAAAGTTTCGAATTCAAAAACATTGACGAAACAAAATCATCCCCGCTCGCCAAAGAACTTTTCTTTTTGCCTTTTGTAAAAACAGTCTATATTTCTGGCAATTTCATCGCCATCGAACGTTATTCGATTGTGGAATGGGAAGACGTGCAAGACGCCGTTGCCGAACAAATTCAAAATTATGTAGCTAATGGCGGAAAAATCATCAACATTGAAGAAAATTCTTCTAAAAAACAACCCATAACCGTTTACGGCGAAACCACTCCAAATCCTGCGGCTCTAAAATTTGTTGTCAGTCGTTTGCTTACAAAAACGGCCTTCGAATTCAAAAATATCGACGAAACAAAACCATCGCCATTGGCCAAAGAATTGTTTAATTTTCCTTTCGTTAAAGAAGTTTTTATCGACGAAAATTATATTTCTGTAACCAAATATGAAGTCGCCGACTGGAACAATATTACCCTAGAATTGCGAACTTTCATCAAACAATTCATAGAAAATGGTGGAACCGTGCTGGACGAATCCATCGCCATCGAAACAAAAAAACACGAAAAACAACAAATCAAAAATTTCGATTCTTTAGATACTACCTCGCAACAAATCATCAATATTTTAGAAGAATATGTCAAACCAGCCGTCGCTGCCGATGGCGGAAATATCCTTTTTGATTCCTATGACGAAACCGAAAAAAGAGTAAAAGTCGTCCTTCAAGGCGCTTGCAACGGTTGTCCATCTTCTACTTTTACGCTAAAAAGCGGCATCGAAAACATGCTGAAAGACATGCTGAAAGACGAAGACATCAAAGTGGAGGCGATTAACGGATAAAATGGAAAAAGTGACTTTCGAATTAGAATAAATCACAAAATTAATTTACTTTTAAGCGTTTCATTTCGAGACGCTTTTTATTTGGAGCTAATCCAGCTGTTCGTTGCAATCCACGCCCAAAAGCGTGGGATTTCCGCTACCATCTGGGCTAAAAAAATCCTACTATGAATGAACTTTTAGCCGAAACAAGTCCCTATCTTTTGCAACACGCAAACAATCCCGTGCATTGGAAAGCCTGGAACCAAAAGGCATTGGCTCAAGCCAAAAAAGAAAACAAACTAATCATCATCAGTATTGGCTATTCGGCCTGTCATTGGTGCCACGTCATGGAACACGAAAGTTTCGAGAACAATGACGTAGCGACCGTAATGAATGCCCATTTCATCAACATCAAAGTCGATCGCGAAGAACGCCCCGATGTGGATGCCGTATACATGAAAGCCGTTCAAATGATGACGGGTCGCGGAGGTTGGCCGCTCAATATTGTCGCACTTCCCGACGGAAAACCAGTTTGGGGCGGTACCTATTTTCGAAAAGACGAATGGACAAACACGTTATCGCAATTGCAAAATCTCTTCCAATTGCAACCCGAAAAAATGATAGAATATGCCGAAAAATTAGCCATCGGAATGCAAAATCTGGAGCCTGTTTTTGAAACTAATTTGGAACAAAAAACACCGCAAGATTTTCTGTTTCCAATTATTGAAAAATGGAAAAAAAGTTTCGATTGGGATTTTGGCGGAATGGCACGCGCACCGAAATTCATGATGCCAAACAATCTACAATTCCTACTTCGATACGGCCACCAAAATAAGAACAATGAAGTTTTAGAATTTGTTCATTTGACCCTAAAAAAAATGGCTTTTGGTGGATTATTTGACACCATCGGCGGTGGATTTTCTCGCTATTCTGTTGATTTAAAATGGCATATTCCCCATTTTGAAAAAATGCTTTATGACAACGGTCAATTGGTTTCCTTATATTCCGACGCCTTTAAATTGACACAAAACCCATTATACAAAGAAGTGGTCGAGAAAACTTTGACATTTGTTTCTAGAGAATTATCCAATTCAAAAGGTGGCTTTTTTTGTGCCCTAGACGCCGATAGTTTGAACGACAAAAATCAGCTTGAAGAAGGCGCTTTTTATGTTTGGAAAAAAACCGAATTGCAATTTCTATTAAACAACGATTTCGAATTATTCTGCAAAGTTTTCAATATAAATGATTTTGGTTTTTGGGAAGACGAGAATTATGTTTTGATTCAAAATCAGGAACTTGAAACTATTGCCGAAAAGCATAAACTAAGCCATTCGGAATTGCAATCAAAAAAGAAATCTTGGGAAAATTTGCTTTTTATTGAACGCGAAAAAAGAAGCAAACCAAGATTGGACGATAAATCGTTAACCTCTTGGAACGCAATAATGTTGAAGGGATTTATTGATGCCTTTAAAGCATTTGGAACGACCGAATATTTGGAAATTGCTTTGAAAAATGCACATTTTATACTTTCCAATTTATGGGCGCCAGAAGGTCATTTGTGGCACAATTATAAAAACAAAAAAGCCAGCATTAATGGCTATCTTGAAGATTATTGTTTTGTAATTGAGGCTTTTATAAAACTCTATGAAGTGACTTTGGACGAAAATTGGTTACAACATGCCAAACAATTAACCGATTATTGTTTTGATCATTTTTATGATGAAAAATTAGGATTTTTCCGTTTTACATCGGATCAAGATTCGCCATTAATTACGTCTCATTTTGAAACTGAAGACAACGTAATTCCGGCTTCCAATTCGGTCATGGGAAATGTTTTGTATCAACTTAGTATTTATTTTAACCATCCGTATTATAGAAAAATTAGTGACCAAATGGTTCAGAAAATAGTTCCTTCAATTGATTATCCTTCGGGCTTTTCGAATTGGCTTTATTTGTTTATGAACGACTCGGAACAAAACAAAGAATTGGCTATTTGTGGAACAAATGCTTCAGAATTTATAGGCAAAATAAACGCCATTTATTTACCTAATTTGATTGTCGCAGGAACTGAAAAAGAATCGCAACTTCCCTTTTTAAAAAATCGATTTATTGAAAAGGAAACGCTTTTTTATGTTTGTCAAAATCAAACGTGTTTGTTGCCAAATAGCAATTTTGAGGAAGTTTTAAAAGATCTGAATTAACTAATTGATTTTGATTGAATCAAAAAATCTTTTAAATAATAGGGTTCGAAATAAGCGACATCTTCAAAGTCATTGGCAACCCATTTTTGAAAACTCAGAGCGCTCATTTCTTTCGCCGAAGGATAAATAACATCTTCGTAAAAAACAAAATTTGGAGCGGTTAAAACCGTTCTCGCTTTCTCGGAACAATCACCTACAAAATGAATGGTTTCTTGACTTTCTAAAAAAGAATTTTCGTCGATAATTTGCGCTTGAACTTCGCGGATTTTTTCATTTTTTGAATTGAAAATAGCGCTATAAACCTCCATTCTTCGGGCATCAATCATGGGCACAATTACTCCATCTGAAATTGACAATTGCGAAGCCAAAACCTGCAAAGTATCCACCGATATCAATGGAATATCCAACGCAAAACACAATCCTTTTGCAGCCGAAACGCCAATGCGCAAACCGGTATAAGACCCCGGCCCTTGACTCACGGCGATTGCGGATAAATCGTTAAAATTCATTTGGAATTCCTGCAAACATTCTTCTATAAAAACGTGTAATTTCTCCGCATGCGAATAACCCAATTCAGCCATTTCTTTACACAACACCGTCTTTCCATCTTTTGCCAAAGCAATAGAACAGTTTTTGGTTGCGGTTTCAATGTTGAGAATATAGGCCAACGAAATGGGATTTAGGATTTAGGTTTTTCCTTTTTTGCTTCGGCGCTTACCACAATTTTATCGCCAGAACTCAAGTCTTTTGAAACCGTTGTATAAGGTCCAATTATAATGATATCGCCTTTTTTAAGTCCCGAAATCACTTCAATATTGGTGTCGTCTTGTATGCCGGTTTTGATAATTCTAATTTTGGCCTTATCGCCCACTTTTACAAAAACACATTCTAATTTTTTATCGCTTTTTGGTGCGCTATTTTCATCCGATTCCGAACTATTTTCCATCATCATATTGGAAGTTGAAGTCGTATCCGATTTAACAACAACAGAACTAATTGGAACGCCCAATATCATTTCTTTTCTTGTGGTAATTATGTCAACTGTAGCCGTCATTCCTGGACGAAATGGCGAATACGTTGCTGTTTTTTCTTCTAATAAATCCAAATAAGATTCTTTTAGAATTCTAACTTTTACTTTAAAATTAGTCACTTGATCCGCCGTTAAAGCCGAACTTGCCGAATTGGAAATACTGGTAACAATTCCTTTAAATTCTTTCTTCAAATAGGCATCCACTTCTACTTTCGCGGAATCGCCAACATTTATTTTTACAATGTCATTTTCATTCACATCCACTTCAACTTCCATGTTGTTCAAATTCGCCACCCGAAGCAATTCGGTTCCTGCCATTTGTTGGGTTCCCAAAACGCGTTCGCCCAATTCCACATTTAACAATGAAATAGTTCCTGATTCTGGTGAATAAATAGACGTACGTCCCAAATTATCTTTTGCTTCGCTAACCGTTGCTGATGCGCTTTGAACATTATAATAAGCCGATTCTTTGGTCGCTTTTGCGACTTCAAAAGCAGCAATGGCTTTGTCCCAATCGGATTTAGAAATAATGCCTTTGTCAAATAAAATTTTGTTCCGGTCATAATTGGCTTTTGATTCTTTATAGGAAGCATCTGCTTGACTCAAACCGGCTTTTGTTCCCGACAAATTGGACACCGTTCTTTGGTAGCCAGATGTATATAAATCGGGATTAATTTTTACCAATAAATCACCTTTTTTTACAGCTTGTCCTTCTTTTACTCGCAAATCAATAATTTCTCCCGAAACTTCCGACGATATTTTTACTTCAATTTCAGGCTGGATTTTTCCAGTAGCCGAAACGGTTTCAATGATGGTAATTTCCTTTACTTTTGACACTTCAACTTCGGTGCCATTGTCTTTTTTACCGATAACGCCTGTTTTCGAAAGCACTAATAATGCAACGATTAAAACTACCGCCGAACCTACTAAAATATAAATTGTTTTTTTTGACATGGTTATTGTTTTTGTGAAAAAATTTTATTTGTTATTGCCAATTCTTGAAGAATTATTTCTAATATGAATACTCATTACTATAAACCCAGAAATAAATATTGTAATTAATGAATCCGATTTTCTGAAATAAACAATGGCCAAACCGATAATTGCCCCTACAGAAAATGATTTCACACATTCTAATAGTACTTTGTTTTTCATAATTAATTATTTATTAATAATTGGAATTCCAAAATAATATTCTACGACTTTAATTCTAAAAATATAGTCGTATTTTGTTCTTATAACTTCGGATTTGGCGTTCGCCAAAAGTGTTTGCGATTGATTAAAATCGAAGGCATTCATCATGCCAACATCGTATTTTTCTTTTGCATAATTGAAAGCTTCTTGACGGGCTTCTAATGCGGTAATTGCTGATTCATGAGCTTTTACAGCGCCATTTGCATCGGTGAAAGCCGTAAAAATATTGCGTTCCAAATCCAATTCTTGTTGGCTGAAAGCTAATTTTGATCGTTCTAATGTGATTTTTGATTGCGTCACATTATTTCTAACAGAGAATCCATTCATTATTGGAATGTTAATTTGAAGCCCAAAAGAATGCCCTTTGTTTTCATCAAATTGATCAAAAACAGGAAGCGCGGGCGCTAGGATTGGCGTTCCATTAGTTTCAAAACCTACAACACGATCGGAATATCCCGCACGAGTGCTAAATCCATAATACCCTTGTAAACTTGGTTGATAAGCCCCTTTTGCGATTTTAACATCCTTTTCGGCAATGTCTAAATTAGTTTTGGCAATTTTTAATTCAACGCGATCTTCTTTTGCTTTTTGATAAATTGTTTTTGGCGTTTGCAAAAGAATAGCATTGTCTTTTTGAACATAATCCTCTTCGGCAATATCAAAATCGGCAAAATCTTTGAATTGTAATAATTGTGCCAAACTCAATTTGGAGATTAGCAACGCGTTTTCGGCCGTAACAATTGCTTGACTATTATTAGCAACCGTGGCTTTTATATCTAACAAATCACCGCGAGGAATAACGCCCGCATTTACTAATTCTTGCGAACGGATTAATTGTTTTTCATTAATAGCCAATTGTTCCTTTTGAACTTTTAAATTTTCTTTATTGAAAAGTATTTGTAAAAACGCATTCGCTACATTCAACGAAATATCGTCTTTCATTTTGGTCAATTGGTATTGCGCCGCAAGAATTGAAAGATTGGCTCTTCGCAAACGGTTTTGGTTTTGAAGCCCATTATAAATAGTAACATTAGAATTTATTCCCGCAGATGTAAATTGTGTTGTTTGATTTTCAAGCAAACCCGTTGTAATGTTTTGGTTCAAACCAATATTCCAGGAATGGGAACCATTGATATTAAAGGTAGGTAGAAAATTTCCGATGGCGTTGGATTTTTGAAGTGCCGCACTTTGAGAATCCAATTCCGATTGTTTGATGGAAATATTATTTTCAATGGCATAATCCACGCATTCTGAAAGTGTCCATTTTTTGGATTGCGCTTGAGAGTGAGATCCTAAAAAAAGAGAAAAGGCAAATACGAATAAAGTAATAGTGTGTTTTTTCATAGAACAAGCAGCTATAAATCATTTAATTTAAAGTTAGACAAAATTAGGTTTTTTGTCGCATCTTAACGATTTTTTTAACTAAAATTTATAAGACGATTCTTTAAAATATATGTTACAATTTATAATAATATTATGAAACTAATGAATTATTTTTGCATTTAATAAATCAAAAAGCCCAATACTTTGAAAACATCTATTTATTTCTGTTTCCTTTTTTCCATTCTAATTTCCAGTTGTTCTACCACTTCAAAAATCGCGGCGCTCAAACCCGAGCCAGACGACGCAGCGCCATTGGTATATGACAACAATCCATCGATAATTAATATTCCTATTTCGATCAAATTAAAAGATATCGAAAACCAAACTAATAAAGCCTTAACGGGTTTGATTTATGAAGACAAAATCATTGAAGATGATGATGTTCAAATGCAAATATGGAAATACGCGCCCATTTCTATCGAAAACTTAAACGGAAAAATCAAAACTGTTTTGCCTTTGAAAGCTAACATTAAATACAGAATCGGAACCGACAAATTGGGGATTTCGCTTTATAGCACGCAAGAAATCAACCTGAACGGAAACATCACATTATTGAGCGACGTGAAATTATCCAATTGGAAAATGAGTACAACAACGGAGTTAAAATCCCTAGATTGGAATGAAAGTCCAACGATAATGATGCTCGGAAAACAAGTGCCAATTACGTATTTAATCAATCCTACGATAAAAATTTTCAAATCGAAAATTGAACGCACAATCGATCAAGCAATCGAACAATCGATGGATTTAAAATCAAATGTTTTAGACGCTTTGGACAAAATTGCTTCGCCTATTCAAATGGATGAAAAATTCAATACTTGGTTGCGAATTGTTCCAACAGAATTGTATGCCACCGATGCCGTTTTCAAAAACGAAACCATCACTTTGGCTATGGGAATGAAATGCAATATGGAAACATTGATTGGTCAAAAACCAACGAACAAATTTGATCGAACAAAAATTATTTTGAAACCCGTAACCGAAATTAACGACGAAATTAAGGCAAATGTGGTGGCTATTTCAACCTACGCTGATGCTTCGGCATTATTGACAAAGAATTTTTCGGGACAAGAATTTAGTTCTGGCAACAAGAAAATCACGGTTCAAAACGTTGCGGTTTGGCAAAAAAATAGTAAAATGGTGATTGCGTTAGATTTGTTGGGAAGCATCAATGGAACCATTTATTTGACTGGATTTCCGCAATATAACGAAACCACAAAAGAAATTTATTTTGATAAATTAGACTATGTTTTGGATACCAAAAGCAAGTTGTTAAAAACCGCAAACTGGCTGGCTCAAGGAATTATTTTAAATAAAATTCGAGAAAATTGCCGGTATTCGATCAAAGCCAATTTGGAAGAAGGCAAACAAAGCATGTTGAAATATTTGAAAAATTATTCGCCAATGCCTGGTGTTTTCATCAATGGAACGATTGGCGATATTCAATTTCAAAAAATCCAATTGACCAATTCGTCGATTGTGGCTTTCATTAAAATTAATGGAAATGTAAATGTCTCGGTGGACGGAATTAAGTAGTTTTATTCTTTTTTGTCATCCGATAAACGGCATATCCAACTATAATCGCAAGGATATAAGGAATGGCCATCAAATAGACAATTCCATCGTTTACGGCTTGTGCTTTGGTTTGATTTCCTTCACTTTCAAGGGCCGCACGACACATCGCACATTGCGCATTTGTAGATAGCGAAAAAACAAGAATAAAGAAGAAAGAAAAAAGATAGGACGGATTAGTTCCATTTATTTTTCTTGCAACTCTTGGATCTTGCCTCTTGTTTGATATCAACATTTTAAACATAATAAGGCGCAATCATCAAATAAACCACCACGCCTGTAACGGCAACGTATAACCAAATTGGAAAAGTGATTTTGGCCAGTTTTTTATGTTGATCAAATTGTTGTGCCAAAGCGCGAACATAGGTAATTAAAACCAATGGAATAATCGCAATGGACAATAAAATATGAGATATTAAAATAAAGAAATAAGCATATTTCAACATTCCTTCTCCGCCATATTTTGTCGAATCTGCGGTCATGTGATAAGCCACATACATTACCAAAAAAGCCAACGAAAGTGCGATGGCCGATTTCATTAAATTTTCGTGTAGTTTTCTTTTGCCGTTTTTAATGGCCAAAACCGCCGAAACCAAAACAATGGCCGTGATGGCATTTATTGTTGCATAAATTGGCGGCAAAAAAGATAACGGAGTTACATTGATGCCAAAATCTTTTAACTTAACAAGAAACAAAGCGGCCACTGCGACAGGAATTGCAATAGAAACGATTAGAATCCATTTGTTGTATTTTTGGGTTGGGTTTTGGTTTTTCATAATTATTCTCTTAATAAAATTGCTATATCTTGTTGAATGTTTTTAACGCCTTCTTTTTCTAATCCGTCATAATATAAAATAGGATTTCCAAAGTTATCTTTTCTGCAACGGATGTTTCCTTTTTTGTCAATCAAAGCAAAAAAACCTGAATGTTCAAAGTTACCGATGACTTTGTCATTTTCGCCAACGTATAAATTAAATCCTTTGTTAGCAATGTTGTAAATATAGGTTTTGTCGCCGGTTAGAAAATGCCAATTAGACGATTTAACGCCTAATATTTCCGCATGTTTTTTAAGCACTTCGGGCGTATCATTTTCTGGATTGATGCTAATCGATGCAATTCCGAAATTTGGATTTCCGAAAAAAGCTTTTTCTATAATCAACATATTGGCGTTCATTTTTGGACAAATGGACGGGCAGGTAGAAAAGAAAAATTCCAAAACATATACTTTTCCTAGATAGTCTTTATTGGAAATCGGTTTGTTATTTTGATCGGTCAATTCAAATTTTGGCGCTTTTCCAATAGTGTTCAAACTACTATTTTCGGCAGCGTGATTCGAAACTTTATCCAATCGGTCGCCTTTTACAACTTCTCCATTTTGAACTCGGTCAATGATTTTTGGAACAAAAATAATTCCGAAAACCAATACAATAAAAGCTATTCCGATATAGGATTTATTTTTTAGCATATAGATTTAGATTTGTCTTTCGGCATTATGATTCTTTTTCAAAGCGGCACGATATTCATAAAGAATAATCTTAAAATCGTCCAACATTTCGTTGCTCAAAACCGATGGCGAGGTTGTATCGTATCCTTCTTTGTATTCTTTTTTGTCTTTTCTTCCTCGCAAATTTCGTTCTTTATCAATAATGAAAACGTTTGGTGTTCCAAAATCGGAATCTAATTTTCCAACCAATTTCATTTGGCTATAATAATCCTGAATGTTCTCTGGCGTAGTGAAAACAAAATGCCACTGCGAAACATCGGTGATTGTTTTTAATTGATCAATAATATATTGCGCATCTTTTTCGGTGCCGATGGGACAAAGAATTACAAATTGTAAATCTTTGAATTCGTGATACCGCTGGTAGATTTTTTGATTTAAATTAAAATAATTTCCTTTATTTTTTAATAAATCAGTTCCCGAAAAACCAAGAATGGTGATTTTGTTATTGAGTAAAATGGTTTCGTTATTTAACGATTTCCAAGCGCCAAAATCTGGTATTTTTTTGGTTAATGTGGGTAATTTTGAAAAGCTATTAATCCCCGACGCAAAAAAAAGATAGGCGACAATTGGCAGAATGAATAACACAAAAAGAACACTGTTTTTTTTCATTTGAACTTTATAATATTTATACAAAAGTAAAAAAAAAGGCACGCATTGCGTACCTTTTATTGAATTAAAATGTTGTTAAAAATTCCATTTGATAGTAGAATTTTTAAATACCTCAAAAATATAAATCGCTTCGGTTAACAAAATAAATAATAAATAAAGCACTAAGAAAATTACTGGTGCGACAACTGCCGTTCTTAGGCTGCTTTTTTCACCTTCCATGTGCATGAAAGCCCAAACAATATAATAGGCTTTAAATATTGTAAGAATATAAAAAATCCAATTTAATAAATTCATTCCTAGAAAATGATTCAAATGCAAAGCCTCTGGCTTTACAATTCCAAGGAAAACTTCAACGGTTGTTACAACTGATAATAAACCGAAAACAAACCAAATTCTTTTTGTGTTAGAAACGTGAGCGTCTGACATGATACTAATTTTTGTAAATTAAACGAGATAGAAAACTGTAAATACAAATACCCAAACCAAATCGACAAAGTGCCAATAAAGCCCAACTTTTTCTACCATTTCATAACTTTTTCTTTTCTCGTAAGTTCCCAAAAGAACATTAAAGAAAATGATGATATTGATGATAACTCCAGAGAAAACGTGGAATCCGTGGAAACCTGTAATAAAGAAAAAGAAGTCGGCAAACAATTTGCTTCCGTATTCATTTCTTTTCAAATTGGCGCCTTCCACAACAAGACTAGCATTCGCCAAACGGTGTTCTGATTCTGCTCTGGTTAATACAGTTTTGTGTTTGATAGAAGTTAATTCATGATTGATTTTTGGATCTGCTTTTGATTCAGCATCGTCTTCATAAATTACTTCTGTACGAACCAATAAATCAGGATGTGCTTTGAAACCTGCTTGAACTTCGGCAACAGTATACGTTGGCAAAGCAGCTTCTTCCATGAACCATTTTCCTTTATTTCTTGTTAATTGTTCTCTTTCTTGAGGAAGTTTAACGGCAAAATCTTCTAATTTTACACGATGTCCTTCTTTGTCAACAAATTGAAGTAAGCTGCCGCCTTTGGTTTCAATTGCGCCATATTCGCCTTTAATAAAATTAGACCATTCCCAAGCTTGAGAACCAACGAATATTAGACCACCAATGATGGTTAAAAACATGTAAAATGTAACTTTGGCTTTGTTTAAATGATGTCCCGCATCAACGGCTAACACCATTGTTACAGAAGAAAAAATCAAAATAAATGTCATTAACGCCACATAATACATTGGCGCCGCAACTCCATGCATGAATGGAAAGTGTGTAAACACTTCTTCGGCTAATGGCCAAGTTTCAATAAATTTAAATCTTGAAAAACCGTAAGCGGCAAGAAATCCAGAAAAAGTTAATGCATCGGATATGATAAAAAACCACATCATTAATTTGCCATAACTTGCTCCCATTGGCTCATTTCCGCCTCCCCAAGTTTTTTCTTCACTATTTGCAGTAGTAACTGTAGATCCCATAAAAGATATTCATTAAAAAGTTCCCAAATTTACGTTTTTTTCTTATTTAAAGAAATATAAAAATAAAAACAAATAAACCCATAAGAAATCAAGAAAGTGCCAATACATTGCACCTAGCTCAATACCAAGGGTTTGACTTGAATTGTATTTTTGTTTAAAATGATTATAAATTATAATTAAAAGCGAAATTAATCCTCCAAAGAGGTGCGCAAGGTGGACAATAGTGACCATGTACAAAAAAGTGGTCGTTATGGAACTGGCATTTCCAGTAAAAAAATAGCCGCTATCCACCACTTCACGGAAACCAATAAATTGCGAAATTACAAACGAAATTCCCAAAGCCAATGTTCCTAATAATAAATAAGTGGTCGCTTTTTGACGGTCTTTCTTAATGGCTTTTTTAGCCAAATGAAAGGTAATACTACATCCGATAATGATTATCGTGCTAATATAAAACGCCGTTGGAAGTTGAAAATCTTTCATCCAATCGATGCGTGATCTACTCACGACAAAAGCGCTTGTTAATCCAGCAAACATCATAAACATACTTCCCATTCCAAAAAGCAATAATAATTTGTAGGACCGTTCTGTTCTAATTTTTTCTTCTTGTGTTGTCATTTCTAAATTTATCTTAAAAATTTATCTAATATGTATACGATTTGTAACAAAGTAATATAGGAAACGCTCACCAACATTAGCGTTCTAGCCGATTTTTCCGATCTTGTTTGATATAATTTGACAGCATAAACCAACATCCAAATTCCGAGCAAAAATACGACTATTGCTGCAATTGGCGAAATAAAAAAACTTCCTGTATAACCTAAAGCTGGTAAAAGTGAGGCCAATAATAACCAAACGGTATACAAAATAATTTGTAGCGCCGTTCCTTTGTCTTTTTTACCTGTTGGAAGCATAAAAAACCCTGCTTTTTCATAGTCTTCAAACAAAAACCATCCAATAGCCCAAAAGTGCGGAAACTGCCAAAAAAACTGAATCAAAAACAACGTTCCGGCTTCAATCCCAAAATTATTGGTAGCAGCAACCCAACCCAACATAAAGGGAATAGCTCCTGGAAAAGCACCAACAAAAACCGACAAAGGAGTTATTGTTTTTAGAGGAGTATATAAACTCGTATAAATAAAAATAGAAATCGCTCCAAACAAAGCCGATTTTGGATTAATCGTATATAAAATAATAATTCCAACAAGCGTCAGAAAACCAGCAATTAATAATGCCGAATTTGGGGTCATTCTTCCCGAAGGAACCGGGCGATTTTTAGTTCGGTCCATTAATTCATCAAGGTCTTTTTCGATGACTTGATTGAACGCGTTTGAAGCCCCAACCATGCAATAACCTCCAATGGCCAATTTGAATAACACCAACCAATCGGAAGAATGAAAGTCTAATACTCCAAGCATAAATCCAGCCAATGAAGAAAAAACAACGCTAATTGCTAATCTGGCTTTGGTGATTTCGAGGAAATCAACATAAATGGATTTAAGGTTAAAAGAATTGGAGGAACTATTCAAAGTTGGTTTCATATAATTTTCAAAACTGCGGCAAAGATACTTGAAAATTTGCTTTACATCAAAAAAGAAAATAGAATTATGCGTCAAAAAATGCGAAATAATTTTTGATGGTCGATTCCTGGATTTTAAATCTTTCAAACTCTTTTCTGATGGAATTAGAAGTTTTCTTTTTTTATTAAATAAACCAGTTCAAATTTATCTAAGAATTCAAAGTCACTGTTTAAAAAATCCTATTTTTTAAACAGAAATTAAATCGCAAATAACAATAAAACACCTTTGTTTAATAATCACTTTCGGAAGTAAGTCCGTGTGAAATTGTTTTGGCAGCAGAAGTCCCAATTCGTTTAACCCCGAGTCGAATCATATCGATCGCTTCGTCATACGTGCGAATTCCGCCAGCCGCTTTCACTGGAAGTGGCGAAGCGTTTTCGAGCATCATTATTATTGATGGAATGGTGGCGCCATTTGGCAAATTATTGACTGTTTTATAAAAACCCGTGGAGGATTTTACAAAAACACTGTTGTAATTTTCTTCTTTGAAATTAGAAATCACGACGTTTTTTATCAAAGCCGACAATTGAATTATTTGTTGATTGGACAAAGCCGCAACTTCGATAATCCATTTGACAATTTTATGATTTTCGAGTCCTAATTGAGTGCCTTTTAGGATTTCTTCCTTAACTAAATTACTATTTCCTTTTTTGAATGCTTCATAATTGCACACAAAATCCAAATCATCCGCGCCATCATCAATGGCTTTTTGGGCTTCTTCTAATTTTTTTTCGATAGATGCTTTTCCATTTGGAAAGTCAATTACCGTTCCGATGGTCACTTTTGAATGGACTTTGGAAATCATTTGATTGGCAATTGAAACCATTTCTGGGCGAATCATAACGAGTTTGAAATCCTCGTCAATTGCTTCTTGGATGAAATTTTTGACAATTTCAAAATTTTCTGCTTCGCTAATTTCAGCTTGCGCGGCTGTTTTCAAATAAGTAGAATCGAGATAGTTTTTTATAATCATAGCGATGCGATAAAATTGGATATAAAAATAAAAAATCCCACTGAAATAGCGGGAATCTTTATTTATTATTTTTTAATAAATTGGTAAATTTTTCCAAACAAACAATTAAAATTATTGCTATTATTGCGCCGGTTGAATTCGCTAAAACATCCAAGAAATCAGCATTTCTTGTTTTTGTTAAAATCCCTTGTCCTACTTCTATTAAAAAACCAAAGAAAAATGATCCTAAAACAACAAAGGTTTTTAAATTCGGATTTTGTGACTTTTCGTTTTTTGAAAAATACAAATACCACAGAAAAACAAAAACAAAATGGAATGTAAAATGTACTAATTTGTCTAAATCCGCAATACGAACTTGCGGAATATCCGAAAACGTGCAAAAGCACAAACCCACTATTAAAAAGGTCCAAGAAAGGGCAGCCCAAAAATAGGCGTTTTTAGGCACCAATTAGTTTTTTATAATCTTCACAGGAAAGCAAATCGGCTAGTTGTGAAGGGTCAGAAACTTTTACTTTTACCATCCATCCGGCTCCATAAGGGTCGGAATTTACGGCTTCTGGATTGCTTTCAAGCGAATCGTTGAATTCAATTATTTCTCCAGACAAAGGAAGAAACAAATCGGAAACTGTTTTCACGGCTTCAACTGTTCCGAAAACTTCATCTTTTTCAAGCGTTTGGTCCAATGTTTCTACCTCAACATAAACGATGTCGCCTAATTCTTTTTGTGCAAAATCGGTAATCCCAACGGTTGCAATTTCGCCGTCCAAACTAACCCATTCGTGATCTTTTGTGTATTTTAATTCTGCTGGAATATTCATTTTATATGCTTATTTTATATTTAAATTATGTTTGTTTTTTCTTACTACAAAGGTATTGTTTCGCGTTAAATTATGACACAATATTATTGATTAATTTCCAAAATTATAGCGTAAAGTAAATCCTGTTCTCAAATTCGTCATTGGAAATGAGGTAGAAATAACCGCTTTTGTGAAGGAATGATCATAAAAGAAAATCGCCGAAAGGTTTTTACTTAGCGAATAATCCGCCGTTAATTTAACCGACCAAATGTTTTGTCCACCAGCCAATTGATTGTTGTCATAATCCAAATAACGAACGATGGTTTGGTTGTTTCTGTAAGAAAAATCAGCTTTTATGTTGATGTCGCTTTTTATAATTCCTGTTGGGTCTTCGGATAATTTTGAAGAGAAAATGACATCCTTAATTCGATAGCCCATCCCTAAAATGTATTCAATTCCTTTAACTTCGGTTAGTAAATTGTTGTCAAAACTCATCGATAAGGCTCGGTCTTTTTTCATTTCGGCTAAGAATTTTATAGAATTTTTCATTTCAAAATCAACTCGTACAAGTGGGTTAAATTGTTCCACCAAGTTGATGTTCGAAATGATGTTTTTGTTTATAAAATTACCCCCAGTATCGAATGCGTTTGGATTTTTACTGTATTCCAAATTCGATCTAAAAGCGTTGATTGTGTAGGAAGATCGATAACTATGTTGGAATGAAAATCGTTTGAAATTTTCTTTAAAGAATGTATACCGCATTAATCCGCTGTATTTTACCGTCCAGTTTGGAATTGGAATGTCTCGGAAAGCGTCCAGAGAAATTCCAGAAGCCGTTTGTCCGTATCCTTTGGTCGCAAATCCGGTATAAGCCGCTAGAAATGAAGGCAATAAAACCGCTTGGCTATTTTTTCCAAAACCAATTGGAAAACCTTGATTAGAAGAATAAATGGCATAATTTGGGTCCGTTGAAGCTGGAATCGGGTTCGCTAGATCTCCATATCTTGGTATTGATGGTCCATAATATTGTTCGGCTAATCGGTTTGCAATTATTATTCTGTTTTCTCTAAAATCATTAAAAGCAGAGGATTCATTGACATCACTTGTCTTGAACGCGGTTTTAATCATTACGGTAGAAACGGAAAAATTCCCAAAATTATATGGCGATCTTGAATTGTATTGCCCATCGTCAGAAACATCATATTGCTCCGAGAAGTTGTCGGCGTAAGTTCGGTCGGCGGTTAAGTCGATTTTAAAGTCAGGAAACAAATCTAAATTGGCCGTAAAATTTAATGTTTTGGTCGTTACTTGCGTAAAATTTTGATTGAATTCATCATAACCCGTTAAGTAACCTCTTTTGGCTGCTTCATATCGAACGTCGTCTTGGGAACCAAAAACAAATCCTAAAGTTGGCCTGGCCGTTCCAAAAAATCCAATTCCTGGCAAATATCCTGGTAAAACAGTTCCTTTATTTTCGGAATAATTAATTTGTGCATTTTTCAAACTTGTAAGTACACCTCGAATTCCTTCTACAAAAATATTGCCTTCTTTCGCAGCGGGTTGTACGGGTGCGCTTGCTATTTTCTGACCTGGTTTTGGCGGAGTATTTGGCGCCGTTTTCGTAGTCTTTTTTGCTTTTTTGATTAATCCTATATAGCGATAAAAAGCATCCATATTAAAAGTGGTGTTCAATTTATGCGCTCCCGAATTTTGAATGGTGTTTCCAAGTTCGACGTTTCCGTTAACGGTTTCAATGGATGACATTGCTAATGACGATTTCTGCCAGCTGTAATTTCCTGTATACGAATAGGTAGATTTTACAAAACTAAAAACAGGAAGCTTGTTTATTGGCAAATCATAATTGGCTACAAGTTGTTGCGTATGCAAATTTGGGTCCCCAATATTCCAATAATCATCCCATATTGTGACCGTATTGTCTGGAACATTATCGGCATTTAAATAATTTCGAACAATATTATTTGACGAAGCGGTAAAGTTCAATTTTAATGCTTTGGTCAAATTGTAATTGAAACCATATTGATAATTAAACAAGAAGTTTCGGCGATAAAGCGGATCAATTCCGATTCCGGCTACATCCACTTGTCGAAATTGTTGTTTGTTGTATTGTCGAATTATATTGGAACTAAAAGAAATATTAGTTGGCATATAATTGAAATTAAAATCGCTCAACATTTTAAAATAACTACTTTTCTTTAAAAATTTATTTTTACTAAAAGGCTCCAATGGTTTGGTTTGGAAATTGTAGGTATAATCAACCGTCGTGTTTACTTGTTGGTCGATATAACTTTCAATTTGATAGTCATGGCGATCCACCTGATTATAGGAATACGAAAGCGTTAGATTCTCAGGATCATAAATATGCGCTTTTTGTTCGGGTCCTCTTTCTTTTTTAACGCCAATAAAATTGATGCTTTTTCTTTTCGTATAATCAATGGCTCGATTTCTTATATTGTCTTTTTCCGCTTGGTCTGTGGTGATATCCAACAACTGTTTCAATTTGATATCTTGATTAAACGGATCGTATTCTGGTGTGATTATTTCTTCGCCAATAGCATAATTGAATGGCAAATTAATTCCCCATTTTTTTGGTAATAATTTTCCAAGACTAAAATTGGTTACAATATTATATTGTTTTAAATCTTCGCGACTTCTTTCATTTGGGCCTTCTTCAAGTGCGCCAAAACCAATTGTGCTCATTTTTCCTGTAGCCGAAATCGTAACGAAGTCGGCAAAATTGGTGTCTAAATTCACAACCGCAGCCATACCTCCGCTATTATCCATATCTGATAGACGCAGTTCATTGAACCAAACTTCTCCTTTTATTCGGTTTGTAGATGTGTTTTTTAAACCCACCATCAATGTTCTAACCAATCCAAAATTTGGGTTTCCTCGGATTCCTAATCTCAGTTTTCCCCGCGAAATATTGGTTGCCAATGACGGGTCCATTAACGGGTCGTCATCGTTAATATATCGGATTCCGTTCGCGTCTTCGGCAGGCGCATTAGAACCCATTGCAAGAATTTTTAGCTTGGTTAATAATGAAAGTGGCAAATCAATATTGTTCAATTGCGGCCAAACATCTTCGGCAATGGAAGCCCCTTCTTGGGTTATTTTTAATGGGATTTCAACTTGATAGAAATTCTGAGTAAAATCGTTTCCAAATCGAATAAAAGCTGTCATTTGGTCGTTTTGCAAAGGCATTGGATCGGTCGGTGCGGGCAATGCTTCAGCGTGTAAAAACATTTTTAAATCCTTGTACTGACGCATATCAATACTAACATTTTTGAATACCGCTCTTGAATCGCCAGGCTCAATTCCATCACCTAAGGCTTTTAATGAGAGGGATTGCTCGTTTTGATTGATCACAGAATTGTTGTTATAAAGTTGTTCTCTAACAACTCCTGGAGGACTAATGTACTTGATTGGGCTTCTGTCTCCATTTTCTTGAACATTCACAGTCAAAACATCAAAATCGGTATTGTCATCCGAAACATCGGTATCGGTTGCATCCATAGTATTTACATAGCGTCGCCATTCGCCTCGAACCAAATCCAATGCGCCAAAACGAACGGTCACATTATCTGAAAATCCGGTCATAAACATTCTCATAAATCCGATGGTTCGGAAATCTGAAATAGCGCCAATAGTATTTTCGGGTTGCGAAACTGGAATTTTAAATTGGATCCATCTTGCTTTTGTTGCATTAGCGCCAGCGGGTAAATTGGCAGCATCTGTTTCTCGAATATCGGTTACATATCGGTCCACTCCAATTTGCATGTCTTTGTGTAAATCGACACTGTATTCATAATACGCATTAATAGTATTCATCGTATTATCTCTATTGATATCCTCTACATCGGGAAGCGTGTTGGATCCTCTGTTGGAATTGGTGATTTCAACTGGTGAATTTCCCTCGGTTCCATTGTATTTTTTATAACGATCCAAAACTGAACCTGACGCGGTCAAAAAATATTCATAATCATCTGAAGACGGATCGGTTTCTCCTGAAAAATCAGAAAACTTTACCGCTTCGTCTCGATTGTTAATACCGTCTAATCCAATATCTTGTCCTGCCCGATTGTCCGCATTGGTATCAAAGGCATAAATTAGTGATTGCGATGCTGGAATATTTCCCCAAATTGGCTGTGGCGATACCAAAACCTGATCGTAACCCAATCCGTTTTCGTATTGTTTTCGACCGTCTTTTAATACATCTTCAGAAATGGATCCTAAATTGAAAACTATTTTTCCTGTATTGACCGCCGTGGTTTCGCTTGTTGGATTTCCCGGGTCAAAATAGGGATCCAGAACCCAAAATTGAAGGTATTCTACATTTCCTTGCTCGAAATTAGTAGACGATAATGCTCGCATAATTCCTCCAAAATTATCCGCTGGATTGGGTAATTCATTGGTTGATGCTGCTGCTGGATTATAATTGAACGGCCCTCTTTCTTTTGGATAATAAGACAAATCTAAGGTGTTGACGATTTGCGTTTGTCCGATAGCAATGTCGGTAACGGGATATAATTCTTCGCTATAAATTCTTCGAGTAGAATTTAATGAAATGTCTTGTATTGAAATTCCGGATGGACGTGACGCATAGAATGTTGGGTCAATAGAATACCACGACATTTTAGCTCTTTTAAAGCCATAACTTAAATCATTTGCGGAAGCGTTAAAATTATAAGTGCTCGTTGCGGAACGTTCTGGCGTTGAAGACAAACTCCATGATTGTGCCGATCGCATGTCGATCATGGTTTGAGAACCTTCAAAATCATCTACATAAATAGTTGATTTTCCTTCAAATTTATCTCCAGAAGGCGTGTCGGGTTTTAAGAACGCCACTTCTCCTCGAAACGAAAGATTGGAAGGAGCGTCGGTGTCCATGTTGGGCAATTTGTTTACCAAACGGGTAAAAAACGGAACTTCGGTTGAAAAATTAGTATTGAATCCAAAAATCGTATTGTTTACCGATTCCTGTCCGTAGTTTGATTTTTGGGTGATCGGTTTTTCGGTCATTTTTAAAAATGTAGCGCCAATCATGAATTTTTTTGAGATTTTATGTTCAATATTAACTCCCATAAATCGTCTCGTTTGTTGCCCAAAAACAGAATTGTTCTCGACAGAAACTTGAATTGGTGTGCTTGAAGCTTGCAACGAAGGGTCCAAAATTTGAACTTTTCCTAATTGATAATTTACGCTATAATCAATCCCTTCGGTCAAAACGCGTCCGCCAGCAGTTACAACAACCGAGCCTTTTGGAACGTTAAAGGCACCAATTGGAATTCCGTCGCCAGTTGTTGATTTGAATTTTCCTTTTAATTCGAATTTGTTTTTGTCGCTATCTTGTAAGGCATTCGATTGTGTTTTTCGATATAAATTTCGGAACACATATTTTGTTTGATTGGCATTATAAATTCCGGCATTATAATCTTCTCCGGAATTACTTCTTAATTTTTCAAATAAATGCTTTCCGAAAGGCTCAACAGTGGTGAAAATAATTCTTCCGTTTTGAGTATCAACGGTTAATCCTGGAATGAAATCAAAGAAACCATCTCCGCCAACTTGTGGGTCGTTATTGTAATTCAATCGGTCCACGTTAAATACCTTTAACAAAGGGGTGCTTGTCACTAAATCTTCAGGCTGAGGCAAAGGCGAAACGATATCGATATAATTCAAAGGCGAAGGATCGGTGTATAAAATATTGAATCGGAAATCTTCTTTTTGTAATTGAAAGGCATTCGGAATTTGATAAATATTTTTCATCATTAAATTCCACATTGGCGTAGTGATATGCGTAACTGGATTTTCAACACTGGTTAAATTGCTTTTCAGCATTTTCAAAATCAAACTTTGCGTGGAAACCGTAGTTGGTTGAGAAGTGGTTGGATCTGCAGCGCCTGTTTCTGTGGCCGCAACCCCATCGGTACCAAATTCTCCAACTTGATAAACTTCATCTCCTATGGTATATTGATAGGCTACCGCTAATACTTCGTCATTGGCTAGTTTTTGTTGAAGCGAAATATACCCCAATTGTGGGTGAAATGTAAATTCATTGGAATTTAATTTTCGGGCGTTTTCCAGTTTAGAATAATCTTGTCCTTCTATTGCTGTAACTCCTGTAAAACCCGAGGTTGTGGTTACAACCTCTCTAATATTGGAATTCAAATATCCTCCATTATCAATTAACGCCGGGTCATATTTATTGTTTTTATTATCCGTTGGCGAATCGGCGGGCGCAATAAGAAATCCCGCAGATGGATTCGTTACAATTACTTCATTATCATTTAATCCCGAAAGACTAGTTTCACCTAAATCCTGAAGCGCGATAATATTTCGTAGGTTATTGTTGGTTGTGTTTACGCGATTTTGTCTATTGGTTATCCAAACTTCCATTCGAGTAATTTGAATTCTACTATCAACATATGGATAATTTCTAAGGGAATAATCATATTTGTTTCGGAAGAATTGAGATAGAAAAAAGTGTCGGTCGGAATCATAATCTAAGGCAAATAATTCGAAATCTTGAATGGTCCCGCCTCCTTGCGCAGTTACCGATTTGTTTTGCGATTTTTGTTCAGAGAAAATCCCTGTAATTGTTGTTTTTCCAAATTGAAATTGCGCTTTTACACCAAATAAACTTTGTGCGCCACGAATTAAAGAGCCACTCAAAGGCATGCTAACATTTCCGATTTCTAATTTTTGGAGGATGCTGTCGTCATTTCCAGAATAGTTTTTTAAATCGGAAGGTTTGTTTACGTTCCCGAGCCCAGGAACACTGGGAAGCGTCGGATTGTATTCTAATTTTATTAAATTTTGAAAAGAAAAAGTAGATTGCGTGTCATAATTAGCCGTTACCCCAAGTCTTGTTCCAACTTTTCCCATCAAACTCATGCTTATTTTCTGATTGAAATCGAAAGTAGTGCTGGATCTGTTTCTTGGAGAAAAAGACGGATTGTCTTGTTTGGTATATCGAATTCCTAAGTCCATTTCAACCGAACCCGTTGGTTTAATATCAATTGTATTGCTGCCAAAAATGGTTTCGAAAAAACCAGAATTTACATAAAATCTAGGTAATAAATCTTTTTTGGCATCATCGCTTCCGGCTTTTTTTCCATCAATGGCGTCGGATTTTTTCTTAAAATAATCGTGCATCGACTCTTTTAAAGCCAAATCATCGTATTCTTTTGGTGTTAAAATTATTGGATAATTAATATTAAATCCATTAACCGATTGGTTATAAATATACCGATCAGAAACAGGGTCATATATATAAGCTTCTAAAATACTTGGTGGGTTTTTTATTTCTAATTTTCCCGTATCGTAGCCCGTTTTTACTGTATCTTGAACAGCTTCAACTTGAGCGTGGAGGGTGAAATTCATAAAAAGAACCAGTATGAAAATACTGATTCTAAAAAATGATTTCTGGTTTGTAAAGTATAGTGCTTTCAAGTATTATAAATTTTTTAAAGCTTGTTTTATAATTGTTTCTACTGTTGCGTCTGGATTTTCTTTGACGATTTTTTCCACGACTCTTTCGGATGATTTTCGGACAAAACCCAAAACCTCCAAAGCAGATAACGCTTCATCTTTGTTTGTATTGTTTTGACTCATGGATATTTCATCCAAATCATACAATTTTAAAACCTTTTCTTTTAAATCTAAAATAGCTCTTTGCGCTGTTTTGCTTCCAATTCCTTTGATGGATTGAATGGTTCCAACATCGCCGGATGCAAGCGCCTGAATTATTTGTTTGGGTTCTAAAGAAGACAACATTGTTCTGGCAATACTGGCGCCAATTCCAGAAACGGAAAGCAGCATTTTGAATATTTCCCTTTCTGATTTTTCTACAAATCCGAACAAAGTATGTGAATCTTCTTTAACTTGAAGGTAAATAAAAAGCTTGATAGATTCGGAATTCGGAATTAGCGAATACGTATGCAATGAAATGTTAACATGATATCCTACACCATTACAGTCAATTATAACTTCGGTAGGTGTTTTTTCAACTAATTTTCCTTGTAAATGTGCTATCATAACTTTTATATCTTTCAAATATAAGAAAAAAGTTCAAATGTCTTTTGATAGAAAGTCTCTCTTTTAGATTGATTGTTTCTTTTTTCCTTTTTCTTGTGCGTCAACTACGGCTACGGCTACCATATTTACCATTTCTTCTACGCTGGCTCCCAATTGAAAAATGTGAACTGGTTTGTCCATTCCCAGCATAATTGGCCCAATAGAATCTACTTTGTACAATTCTTTTAATAATTTGTAGGTAATATTCGCCGCTTCCAAATTTGGAAAAATCAAAGTGTTTATTTTCTTTCCTGCTAATTTTGAGAACGGAAATTTGTTTTTAAGCATCTCAGGATTCAAAGCAAAATCGGCTTGCAATTCGCCATCCACAAGGATTTCGGGATGATTTTTATGTAAAAAGGATACGGCCTGACTCACTTTGGCGGCACTTTCGTTGCTAGAAGAACCAAAATTAGAATACGAAATCATCGCAATAACGGGTTCCATTCCGAAAAGTCGTACTGTTTTTGCAGTCATTAAAGCAATTTTTGCCAAATCGTCGGCAGTTGGATTTGGATTTATGGCCGTATCGGATAAAAACATTGGCCCCCGATTGGTCATCATCATATTGGTGGTTGCCACCAATGAAATTCCGGGTGCTTTGTCAATTAATTGCAAAATTGGCTTTACCACCGAAGGATAACTTCTAGAATATCCAGAAACCATTGCGTCTGCATCGCCTTGATTGACCATCATTGCGGCAAAATAATTTCTTTCGCGCATCCATTTTTGTGCGTCCAAAAGCGAAATGCCTTTTCGTTGTCTTGATTTCCAAAATAGGGAGGCATATTTATTGCGTCGTTTGTCTTCTTCTTTTGTTTTTGGGTCAATAATTGGCACATCGGCTTCAAAGCCAATTTCCTCTTTTAGTTCCATAATAATTTCCCGATTTCCTAACAAAATAGGAAAGGCGATTTTATCTTCAAATGCAATTTGAGCTGCTTTCAAAACATCCAAATGATCGGCTTCGGCAAAAACTACTCTTTTTGGACTGGTTTTAGCTCTATTGGCCAAAAGCCGAACCAATTTATTGTCCGATCCCAAACGTTCTAATAATTCTTCTTTGTATTTTTCCCAATCGGTAATTGGTTGAAGCGCAACTCCCGAATCCATTGCTGCTTTTGCCACTGCGGGCGCAACAGTAGTTATTAATCTAGGGTCAAATGGTTTTGGAATAATATAATCTTTTCCGAAATTTAATTTGGTTTCCCCGTAAGCAATATTCACTTGTTCGGGAACCGATTCTTTTGCCAATGCTGCCAACGCTTTAACCGCTGCCATTTTCATCGCTTCGTTAATTTTGGTAGCACGAACATCGAGTGCTCCTCTAAAAATATAAGGAAAACCGAGCACATTATTAACCTGATTAGGATGGTCTGATCGGCCAGTTGCCATTATGATGTCTTTTCGAGTAGCAACCGCCAAATCATAATCGATTTCTGGAATTGGATTTGCCATTGCAAAAACAATTGGTTTTTTTGCCATTCCTAAAAGCATTTCTGCCGAAAGAATATTTCCTGCCGAAAGTCCCAAAAAGACATCGGCACCAACAAGTGCTTCTTTTAAAGTTGTATTTGGTAATCCGCTGGAATATTTTTGTTGTAATGGTGATAAATCGTTTCGGTCAGATGATAAAACGCCGTCCTTATCGAACATGATTATTTTTAAAGGGTTTATTCCCAATAATACATACAAATTAGCACACGCCAATGCGGCTGAACCCGCGCCAGAAATGACAACTTTTACATCTTTAATGTTTTTATTGGCAATTTCTAATGCGTTTAATAAAGCCGCCGATGAAATAATTGCGGTTCCATGTTGGTCATCATGCATGACCGGAATATTCAATTCTTCTACCAATCTTCGTTCGATTTCGAAAGATTCTGGCGCTTTGATATCTTCTAGATTGATTCCGCCAAAAGTTGGCGCAATATTTTTAACTGTTTCAATAAATGCGTCAATGTCTTTGGTTCCCACTTCGATATCGAAAACATCAATATCAGCGAATATTTTAAACAACAATGCTTTTCCTTCCATTACAGGTTTGGACGCTTCTGGTCCAATATCACCCAATCCTAAAACGGCGGTTCCATTAGTAATTACAGCAACCAAATTTCCTTTTGCTGTATATTTATATACATTATTAATGTCTTTTGCGATTTCCAAACAAGGTTCGGCCACGCCTGGCGAATATGCCAATGACAAATCTCTTTGCGTTGCATATTTTTTTGTAGGTACAACCTGGATTTTTCCTGGTGTAGGCTTGGCGTGATATAATAAAGCTTCTCTTCTTTTGCGATAATTATCCATTTGAATTGATTTTATTCTAACATACAAAGGTATAAGGTTGAACGAAAAAAGGAAAGTTTTATCCGATTAGTTTTGCAAAGATTTCAAAAAGGTTGAAGTTGTTGCTGTTTTTTGGGAAAATTCAATTGAAACTATTTAATCCAAATCAAAGATAATAAGGATAATTAAGGTTTTAAAAAATCAATATTTCGCTTTAATCCTTCGAATTTTGTTCGTTTTAATGGCGAGTTTTTGAAAACCACTTTAAAGGTTTCTTCGGTAATTTCTTCCCAATCTTTTTTCGACATCGAAAGCAACTCAGCATTCGGATTAAACAGCGGCTCGTTATGTGGTTTTGAAAATTTATTCCACGGGCAAACATCCTGACAAATGTCGCAACCAAATGCCCAATCGTCAAATTTTCCTTTCATTTCGATAGGAAGATTTTCTTTAAGTTCGATGGTAAAATACGAAATGCATTTGCTTCCATCAACCACATAAGGCGCCACAATAGCTTCGGTTGGACAAGCATCGATACAAGCGGTGCAAGTGCCGCAATGATCGGTGGTGGCAAAATCATAATCCAATTCAAGGTCAATAATTAATTCGGCTATAAAATAAAAAGAACCCACTTTTTGCGTTAGCAAATTACTATTTTTTCCGATCCATCCCAGCCCGCTTTTTGCCGCCCAAGCTTTGTCGAGAACTGGCGCAGAATCAACAAAAGCACGACCCGAAATTTGACCAATTGTATCTTGAATTGACGATAAAAGTTCATTGAGTTTTATTTTAATTACCGAATGATAATCTTGTCCAAAAGCATATTTTGAAATTTTGTAGGAATCTTGATTTTGTAATTCAGAAGGATAATAATTCAACAATAACGAAACAACACTTTTCGCATCATCGACTAATAAAGTTGGATTTAGTCGTTTGTCAAAATTATTTTCCATGTAATACATTTGACCTTGATGGTTTTTGTTCAGCCAATTTTCCAATCGAGGTGCTTCTTCTTCTAAAAAGCCAGCTTTGGATATGCCACAAGACAAAAACCCGAGGCGTTGGGCTTCGGATTTGATAAATTGTGTGTATTTTGATTTATTATTAATCAACAAAAATGATTTTTGGGAAAATGACTAAAATAATCCTCCTTGAATGTTGGTTCTAATTTTGCCTAAATGCGTATACGCTTTTTCGGTGACTTCCCTTCCGCGAGGTGTTCGCATAATGAATCCTTCCTGAATCAAAAAGGGTTCGTATACTTCTTCGATTGTTTCGCTGCTTTCAGAAACGGCTGTTGCCAATGTTGATAAACCTACTGGACCGCCTTTGAATTTGTCGATGATTGTGTTTAGAATTTTATTGTCCATTTCGTCCAAACCGTGAGCATCAACATTCAGCGCTTGAAGGGCATATTTTGCTATTTCGATATCAATTTTTCCGTTGCCTTTAATTTGGGCAAAATCACGAACACGTCTTAAAAGTGCGTTTGCAATTCTCGGTGTTCCGCGGCTTCTTCCTGCAATTTCGATAGCGGCTTCCATCGTGATTGGCATTTTTATAATTGTCGAACTTCTTTCCACAATGGACGTTAAAAGCTCGGTTGTGTAATATTGTAATCGGCTTTGGATTCCGAACCTGGCGCGCATTGGCGCCGTTAAAAGTCCGGAACGCGTGGTGGCACCGACGAGTGTAAAAGGATTTAAATTGATTTGAACCGAACGAGCATTTGGTCCAGATTCAATCATAATATCAATTTTGAAGTCTTCCATTGCAGAATACAAATATTCTTCAACAACGGGGCTTAAACGGTGTATTTCGTCAATGAAAAGCACGTCTCTTTCTTCAAGATTAGTAAGTAATCCTGCTAAATCTCCCGGCTTGTCTAATACGGGTCCTGATGTGATTTTTATTCCAACGCCTAATTCATTTGCTAAAATATTAGCCAAAGTAGTTTTTCCTAATCCTGGAGGCCCATGAAACAACGCATGATCAAGTGCTTCATTTCGTTGATTTGCGGCTTGAACAAATACTTTTAGATTTTCTAAAATTTGGTCTTGACCGGCAAAGTCATCAAAAGAAAGCGGTCTCAATTTTTTTTCGAGATCGAGTTCTTCGGGATTATAATTTTCGTTAGTTGGGTCTAAATTTTCGTTCATACTACAAATATAGGAAAGTTATGTACAAATAAAAATGCCTTTCCAAGGAAAGGCATTTTCTATAGTTTGAATTAAATATTAGTGATGTAATTCTTCTTCACCGTCTTTCATTGGAACGTTTTGAGGAATAAAGTCATCATCGTGTCCTGGTTTGCTATAATCATAAGGCCATCTGTGAACGTGAGGAATTTCTCCTGGCCAGTTTCCGTGGATGTGTTCGATTGGTGCGGTCCATTCTAAAGTATTGGATCTCCATGGGTTTTGAACTGTTTTCTGTCCGTAGAAAATACTGATAAAGAAATTATATAAGAATACCAATTGGAAAACACCGCCAATTAATGCAAAAGTTGTAATAAGAACATTCACGTTTTGTAAATCGTCAAATAATGGGAAGTTGGTATTCGTGTAATAACGTCTTGGTAAACCTGCCATTCCGATAAAGTGCATTGGAAAGAAAACGCCATAAGCACAAATAGCCGTTACCCAGAAATGCACATATCCAAGATTTTTATTTAGCATTCTTCCAAACATTTTTGGATACCAATGATAGATTCCGGCGAACATTCCGTAAAGGGCAGAAATTCCCATTACTAAGTGGAAATGCGCAACTACAAAATAAGTATCATGAACATTAATATCTAATGTGCTATCTCCAAGAATAATTCCTGTTAAACCACCTGTAATAAATGTAGAAACCAAACCAATAGAAAACAACATGGCTGGATTTAATTGTAAGTTTCCTTTCCAAAGTGTTGTAATGTAGTTAAATGCTTTTACCGCGGATGGAATTGCAATTAATAGGGTTGTAAAAGTAAATACAGATCCTAAAAACGGGTTCATTCCGGAAATAAACATATGGTGACCCCAAACAATTGTAGATAAAAACGCAATAGCAAGAATCGACATAATCATGGCGCGATATCCAAAAATTGGTTTACGGGAGTTTGTTGCAATTACTTCGGATGTGATTCCAAGTGCTGGCAATAAAACGATATAAACTTCTGGGTGTCCTAGGAACCAAAACAAGTGCTCAAACAAAACAGGAGATCCGCCTTGATTGTGCAATACTTCGCCAGCAATATAAATATCTGAAAGGAAAAAAGAAGTTCCGAAACTTCTATCCATAATCAACATTAATGCTGCGGATAATAATACCGGGAAAGAAATTACCCCAATAATCGCAGTAACGAAGAATGCCCAAATAGTAAGAGGCAATCTAGTCATTGACATTCCTTTTGTTCTAAGATTGATAACCGTTACGATATAATTTAAAGATCCTAATAATGAAGAGGCAATAAATATAGCCATAGAAACCAACCATAAAGTCATCCCCATTCCAGAACCAGGAATTGCTTGAGGTAATGCGCTTAGTGGCGGATAAATTGTCCAACCTGCCGATGCGGGACCAGCTTCAACAAATAGTGACGAAACCATCACCACGCTTGAAAGGAAAAACAGCCAATAGGAAATCATGTTTAATGTTCCTGAAGCCATATCTCGTGCTCCAATTTGAAGCGGGATTAATAAGTTACTGAAGGTTCCGCTTAGTGCGGCCGTCAATACGAAGAAAACCATAATAGTTCCGTGTATGGTGATTAGTGCCAAATAGATGTCATTTGTCATAATCCCATTTGGGGCGAATTTATCCCCTAATAATACATTGAAGATTTTGAAAGATTCTTCTGGCCAAGCCAATTGCATTCTGAAAAGCATAGACATTCCAACACCAATAATACCCATAACAATTCCTGTTAAAAGGTATTGTTTTGCAATCATTTTATGGTCAATACTAAAGATGTATTTCGTAATGAAAGTATCTTTATGATGGTGTTCGTGTTCGTGATCGTGTTCGTGATCGTGACCTTCTGCTGACATATTTTTTTACTTTAAATTTTATTGAATATTATTTCATTGCAACTTTGGTGGCAACGACAACATTTTGTGTTTTTGAAGTATCGATTGGCGTTTGACCTGCTTCTGGAGCTGGAGCATTTGCCGCTTTTACTTCTTGAACAACTGTTGCTTTATCTTTTAACCATTTTGCATAGTCTTCAGGAGTGTCAACAACAATTTTCATTTGCATGTTATAATGAGAAACTCCACAAATTTTGTTACACAATAGCAAAAAATCAAATTCATATGGATCTAATGCAGGTTCTCCTTTTGCTACTAATTCGATACTTTTTTTAGCTCTTATGGCATTAATATTAGCAACCTTTTCAATCATAAAAGGAAAATCTCTATATTCTGCTGTGGTATAAATTGGCGTAAATGCAAACTCAGTAACCATTCCAGGAACGCAATTCATTTGAGCTCTAAAGAAAGGCATGTAAGCAGAATGCAAAACATCTTGGGAACGCATTTTGAAATGGATTTTTTTACCTTTTGGAATGTGTAATTCTTTAATTATAACATCATCGATTGCATACGGGTCTTCAATATCAACACCTACAGAATTTACACCTTCAATATAACGAACATTCGCTTTTCCTAGAACATTATCATTTCCGGCGTAACGTGCGGTCCAGTTGAACTGTTGTGCATATAATTCAATAGTAACTGTGTCTTCATCATCCTCTATAAACATGATATTGGTCCAAGCATATAATCCATAAAGAATTAAACCAGCCAATACGATTGCAGGAATAACGGACCAAATAACTTCTAATTTATTATTATCTGCAAAATACAATGCTTTATTACCTTCTTTTCCTCTGTATTTAAATGCAAAATAATGTAATAATACTTGAGTTACTGCTTGAACAATAAAGATTAAAACCCAAGTAACATTCATTAAATCATCAATTAAATGTCCGTGTTCTGAAGCGGGTGTGTGTAGAACAAAATGCCCCCATTTTAACAAGCCATAAATTGTAAAAATATAAATGAATGCTAAAAAACCAAACATTAAATATCCTTGCACATTATTATCATTGTCATTTGCAACTTGCGATTTATCTGAATATTCCCCAACTTGGGTTAAATCAAAAATCTTCGTCAATTGCCACAAAGCAATAGATAATAAAACTAAAACTATAATTACCAACAAACTTGTCATCTGTTTTTTACTTTAAATATTAATAATGAAAATGTTTGCTTTCCTCAATAAATGGATTTCTTTTTGGAAGCATTGGCACTTTTGCTAAGGCAGAAAATACTACAAAAAGAAATAATCCGAAGAAGAAAATTAATGCGCCAATTTCTGGAACACCTATAAACCATTGGTCGCCAACTGTAGCTGGCATAATCATATTGAAAAAGTCAATATAATGGCCTAATAAAATTACGGTTCCGGCCATTACCAAAATCCAAGTGATTCGTTTGAAATCAGTATTGATTAATATCAATAATGGAAATACAAAATTCATAACCACAGCTCCAAAGAATGGTAATCTGTATAATTCAATTCTTGTAACGAAATAAGTGATTTCTTCAGGGATATTGGCGTACCAAATCAACATGAATTGAGAGAACCATAAGTAAGTCCAAAAAACACTAATCCCGAACATAAACTTGGCTAAATCGTGAATATGGCTTGTATTTACATGTTCTAAATATCCTTTTGATTTTAAGTATAAAGTAACCATCGCAATAGTGGTAATTCCGCTTACGAAGAAACTAGCAAAAACATACCATCCAAATAATGTACTGAACCAATGTGGGTCAAGAGACATAATCCAATCCCAAGACATAATGGATTCTGTAACGATGAAGAAAACTAAAAATGCCGCTGACATTTTAAAATTTTTCTTGTAGAAAGAATCATCAGTAGCTTCGTCTTGTGCCAAACAATTTTTTCTTGAAAAATAACGGTATAAGTTCCATCCAATTAAAAAGATTGCGGCTCTAATCATCCAAAATGGAAAATTTAAATATCCTGATTTTGCTTGAATTAATTTGTCATGTGCTACAACTTCTGGATCTAACCAAATGAATAAATGGTTAAAATGTAGGCCACATAAAATTAAAAACACAAAGAAAATAACCGAGCCCACAGGAAGATAGGCGGTAATTGCTTGCATTACTCTAAACAATACTGGAGACCAACCGGCTTGCGCCACTTGTTGAATAGCATAAAAGGCTAAAACCCCCATAGAAACTAACAAAAAGAAAATACACGCAACATATAAAGCTGCCCATGGTTTGTTTTGCAATTGTTCCAATACGTGTTCTAAATGTGCTTCGTGTTCGGCGGCTACTTGTGCTTTATTTTCTAGAGCTTGTCCTTCTTCGTGAGCAGAAGCTGTGGCTGCATGATGACCTCCGTGTTCGGATGATGCTAGAATTTTTTCAACATCTTGAATGTTTTTGGGTGCATTGAAAAAACCATATCCAATTCCGAGTGCTCCAACAAGCATTAGAATAAGAGAGAATGTTTTTAATTTACTTGAAAATGTATACATATCTATTGAGATGAATTTATTCTTTAATTATTGTTCGTTTCTTAGTTTAAGTACGTGAGCCGTAACCAACCATCTTTCGTGAGAATTTAATTGATTTGCATAAGAACCCATTGTATTTAGACCGAAAGTTTGAACGTGAAAAATACTTCCTTCGGTAATTGGTCGGTCTTTGTAATTAGGAACTCCTAATAATTTTCCTTGCGTTACCAATTTTCCTTTACCGTCTCCTTTATCACCATGACAAATAGCACAATAAATTCCATACAATTCTTTTGCTGTATCTGCGTCTTTAGTAGACAAAGTATCCAATGGTGATTTTAAATTGGCTTTTGCCAAATCATAACCGGCTGTTGAATTTTCATATTCATAGGTTTCAAAACCTCTTTTAATTGAACCTTCCGCTGGAAGTTGTCCTTCTTTACCATTTTTGAATGCGTTTGATTCTGCATATGTTTCATAAGCAACCGATTCATACATGTTTGGCATGTATTGGTAATTTGGATTCTTGGTGTCGTGGCAAGAAGTTACTAATGCAGACAATGTTACTAGCAGGGCTATATTATATATGCTTTTCATATCTAATTAATGCTTATCAATTACTTTTACTTCTACTGCTCCTGTTTTTTTGAAGAAAGAAACCAATTCTTTTTCATTATTATTGACAGCAACTTCCATCAAGAAGTGATCATCTGTAGTTCGTACATCTGGATTTTCGGCTTGTTTGAATGGCCATAATCTACTTCTCATATAAAAAGTGATTACCATTAAATGCGCTGCAAAAAATACAGTCATTTCAAACATAATTGGCACAAACGCTGGCATGTTTTCAATGTAACTAAAACTTGGTTTTCCGCCAATATCTTGAGGCCAATCTTGAATCATGATGTAATTCATCATAACGGTTGCTACCGTAATACCGATGCAGCCATAAATGAAGGCGCAAATAGCTAATCGTGTTGGGGCAATTCCCATCGCTTTATCCAATCCGTGAACTGGAAAAGGCGTAAAAACTTCTTCAATATGATGATGAGCAGCACGTGTTTGTTTTACGGCGTCCATCAAAACATCATCGTCATTATAAATTGCGTAAATTACTTTATTACTCATGATGCGAATCTTTATTTTCTTTTCTTTCTCTAATATAATTTTCACCCGTTGCTTTCAAAATTGTTTTTACTTCTGCTTGAGCAATCACTGGGAACGTTCTAGCATATAGAAGAAACAAAACAAAGAAGAATCCGATTGTTCCAATAAATATTCCGATATCTACAAATGTTGGTGAAAACATCGTCCATGAAGATGGAAGGTAATCTCGGTGTAATGAAGTTACGATGATTACAAAACGTTCAAACCACATTCCAATATTTACAACAATAGAAATAATGAATGAAAACATAATGCTGGTTCGTAATTTCTTGAACCACATGAATTGTGGCGAGAAAACATTACAAGTCATCATTGACCAATAAGCCCACCAGTAAGGTCCAGTCGCTCTATTCAAAAAGGCATATTGTTCGTATTCTACCCCAGAATACCAAGCAATAAAAAGTTCGGTGATATAAGCAACCCCAACGATAGAACCTGTAATCATGATTACAATATTCATTAATTCGATGTGTTGAATAGTAATGTAAGCTTCTAAATTAGAAACTTTTCTCATAATAATTAACAGTGTATTTACCATCGCAAATCCTGAGAATACGGCTCCAGCAACAAAGTAAGGAGGGAAAATCGTTGTGTGCCATCCCGGAATTACAGAAGTTGCAAAGTCCATAGATACAATTGTGTGTACAGAAAGTACTAATGGTGTTGCTAATCCGGCAAGAACCAAAGAAACTTCTTCAAAACGTTGCCAATCTTTTGCTCTTCCACTCCATCCGAAACTTAAAACGGAATAGATTCTTTTTGTAAATGGATTAACCGCACGGTCTCTAATCATTGCAAAATCAGGTAATAATCCTGTCCACCAGAAAACGAGTGAAACAGAAAGATAGGTCGAAATTGCGAATACGTCCCAAAGTAAAGGCGAATTAAAGTTTACCCATAACGATCCAAATTGATTTGGAATTGGTAAAACCCAATAAGCCAGCCAAGGGCGACCCATGTGGATAATTGGAAACAAACCAGCTTGAATTACAGAAAAAATTGTCATTGCTTCAGCAGAACGGTTAATTGCCATTCTCCATCTTTGACGGAATAACAAAAGCACAGCCGAAATCAAGGTTCCTGCGTGACCGATACCCACCCACCAAACGAAGTTTGTGATATCCCAAGCCCAACCAACTGTTTTGTTTAATCCCCATGTTCCAATACCGGTAGAAATGGTATAAATAATGCATCCTAATCCCCAAAGAAATGCGGCTAATGCAATTGAAAATACAGTCCACCAATGTTTGTTGGCTTTCCCTTCAACAGGGGCAGCAACATCGACAGTTACATCGTGATATGATTTATCACCTATAACTAAAGGTTTTCTAATGGGTGCTTCGTAGTGAGACGACATAATCCTTTATCTTATTAATTTATTATTGACTAAGTATTTCTAACTTTTACGTGATAGATTACGTTTGGTTTTGTTCCAACATGTTCTAACAAATGATACATTCTATCATCTTCGCCCAATTTGGCTACTTGACTTTCTTTATCATTTACATCGCCAAATTTCAATGCGCCAGGTGAACATGCGTTGGAACACGCTGTTTGGAATTCGCCATCTTTAATAACTCTTCCTTCATTTTTGGCTTTCAAAATTGTGGCTTGTGTCATTTGAATACACATAGAACATTTTTCCATTACCCCACGAGAACGAACATTTACGTCTGGATTCAAAACCATACGACCTAAATCATCATTCATGTGGAAATCAAATTCGCTGTTTTTGCTGTATAAAAACCAGTTGAAACGACGCACTTTATAAGGACAGTTATTAGCACAATATCTAGTACCAACACATCGGTTATAAGCCATTTGATTTTGTCCTTGACGACCGTGAGATGTTGCGGCAACTGGACAAACAGTCTCGCAAGGTGCGTGATTACAATGTTGACACATTACCGGTTGAAAAGATACTTGTGGATTATCAGCCGCTTTTTCCATTTGGCCAAAACCTCCTAAAGAACCTTTATCTCCAAATAATCCGTCGAAATTTTCTTTCTTTTCATTGTCATGTGCGAAAGTATCTTCAGAAGAATAATATCTATCAATACGCAACCAGTGCATATCGCGACTTCTTCTTACTTCTGCTTTTCCAACAACTGGAACGTTGTTTTCTGCGTGACAAGCAATAATACAAGCGCCACATCCTGTACAAGCATTCAAATCGATAGAAAGATTAAAATGATGTCCTGTTGAACGATCAAATGAATCCCATAAATCAACCGATGTTGCGGCTACTTCTTTATGATCCAAAGACACCATCGGAACTTCATTCCATTCTTTTGCGTCTTTTGTATTGAATATTTCTAAGGTCGTTTCTTTGATAATATCGCCTCTACCCATAAGTGTTTTTTGCCCTTGAACACATGCAAATTCGTGTTCTCCAGAACCTTTCACTATTGTAGCCGATTGAATGGCATCAAAACCTTTATATAAAGCATAGGCATTAATACCTACTTGCATTTCTTCTTTTAAAGCGGCTTTTTTTCCATAACCTAAAGCCAAACCAATAGTTCCAACCGCTTGACCGGGTTGAACAATTACTGGAACATTTTCTAGTGTAATTCCGTTTACGGTTAAAGTAACATAACTTCCGTTCAAACCACCGTTGGCAACAATTTCGTTTGTTAAACCATTTTTATCGGCATCTGCTCTAGAAACAGTTACATAATTATCCCAAGAAACTCTCGTAATTGGATCTGGCAATTCTTGCAACCATGGGTTGTTCGCTTGTTGTCCATCTCCTAAACTGGTTTTTGTATATAAATTTAACTCCAATCCTGAAACCGCTTTTGATTGAGCCAATGCATTTGCGGCAGCGCTATAATTAGCTGGAACCGCAGAAACGGAAGGAATTATTGCCGATACAAAAACACCATCTTGCAACACTTTGTTCCAAGTAGCACCTGAAATAAATGTTGAAGCAGTCGCTTTTAAATAATCGTAATATTTTGCTGGATTTGCGTTCCAAGAAAGTAATGCTTCTTGAAATTGTTTGGTATTAAATAACGGACGAATTGTTGGCTGCGTTAGAGCATAAGCACCTTTGGTGATACTAACATCTCCCCATGATTCTAAATAGTGTGGCGTTGGCGCCGCAATAGTTGTAACCGACGCGGTTTCGTCTTCTTTTAATGAAAAAGCTACCGAAGTTTTTACTTTTTTCAAACCAGAAACAAATTCTGCGCTATTTGGTAACGTATAAACTGGATTTACACCACTCATAATCAAAGTGTGAACACTTCCTGCATTCATTTCTTTAATTAATTGAGCAACTTTTTCGTTAGATCCTTTTCTAATTTGTCTTGTTCCTGTTGTAACAAATGCTTGACTTGCTAATGCTTGGTTTATTGCCAAAACTAATAGTTGTGCGTTTTTGTCTTGAATTCCACAAACCAAAACCCCGTTTGAACCAGCGGCTTTTAATTGTTGTGCGGCTTTCAAAACCAAATCTTCGTTGTCAATTTTATTTGTTGCAACAGCAGAATTAGTTATAGTATTGTAAATTTTTACTAATGCTTGTTTTTGGTTTGCCGTTGACATTGGCACTCGCTTATCAGCTGCTGCGCCAGATAAAGTTAAGTTGGCTTCCAATTGAAAATGACGCGACATTTTTCCGTTTTTCGGAATTCGGCCTTGTGTATATCCTGCGCTGTAATTTCCCCCTTGCCAATCTCCTAAGAAATCTGCTCCAACAGAAACGATTAAAGCTGCTTTTGAAAAATCATAATCTACTAATGCGCGTTCACCATAAACCGTTTCAAATGCGTCAAGCGCAGCCGATTCGGATACAGCGTCATAAACAACATGTTTGGCTGTTGGGTTTAAAGCGATGAATTCACCAATCAATTTCTCGGTTGATGGACTTGCTAACGTATTTGTTAAAAGTACAACTTGACCGCCTTTTGATTTTGCTTCGGCCAAACTGGCTTTTACTTTTAAATCTACTTCGGTCCATGAAGCCATTTTTCCAGAAACTTTTGGTTCTTTCAAACGCATGCTGTCATATAATGACAAAATAGACGCGTGAGTTCTAGCATTGGCAGTAAAATTTGCGCCGGCTATTTTATTATTATCAATCTTAATAGGACGACCTTCGCGGGTTTTTACTAAAAGATTGGCAAAATCAGCTCCATCAAAAACAGTTGTTGCATAATAATCGGCAACTCCTGGGATGATTTGTTCTGGTTGTAAAACATAAGGTATCGACTTATGTACGGGGCCTTCGCACGCGGCAAGTGAAGCTGCTGCGGTTGTAAATCCAACGTACTTTAAGAAATCACGTCGCGTTGTTGCAGATGAGGATAAAGAGGCTTTATCTCCTAAGAATTCATCTGTAGGAATTTCTTCAACAAATTCGTTGTTTCTAAGGGTCTCAACAATAGAACTATTTTCGTTTAGTTCTTCAACACTTTTCCAGTATTTTTTGTTTGATGACATTGTGTATATATTAGCTTCTTAATAATTTATTAATAGTGGCATTTTCCACATTCTAAACCTCCCATTTGTGCTGCAGTCAATTTGTCTACACCATATTTTTTGGAAAGTTCTTCGTGAATTTTAGTATAATAGTCGTTTCCTTCCATTTTTACTTCCGTTTTTCTGTGACAAGTAATACACCATCCCATTGTTAACGGCGCAAATTGTTTTTGAACTTCATACGTTTGAACGGGGCCATGGCAAGTTTGACATTCAATTCCCGCAACCGTAACGTGTTGTGAGTGATTGAAATAAACAAAATCTTGAAGATTATGAATACGAACCCATTTTACAGGTTGGGTTTTTCCAGTATATTTTTGATTGGTTTGATCCCAACCAACTGCTTTGTACAATTTTTGAATTTCACCATCGTAAAATGCTTTTGAATGTTCTGGCGTTGCCGTTGTATCAGAAACTTCTGCGATGTTTTTATGACAATTCATACATATATTTAAGGACGGAATTCCTGCATTTTTACTTACTCTGGCGGCAGAGTGGCAATATTTACAATTTATTCCATTGCTACCAGCGTGAATTCTGTGAGAATAATGAATCGGTTGCACTGGCTCATAATCTTGATCTACGCCTACTTGCATTAAAAATCCGTAAACAAAATAACCACTCGCAAGAATTAAAAATATGGAAGTAACTAATACTAAAAATTGGTTTTTAGCAAATGCTTTCCAAATTGGAATAGTTGGTTCTCCTTTTGCGATTTCAATTCCGTTTGCCTTAGCTACTTTTGTTAAAACATTGTTTACCAAAACCAACATTACAATTAACATTAGCATTACTAATGCCAAAGCACCTAGAACTACGTTGTTAGAAATTCCAGCATCTGTAGTTGTTCCTGGAGGGCCTGCGGTTCCTGTTGTTGGCACTACCGCTTCTGCTTTTGGCTCAGATGTATAGGCAATAATATTGTCAATATCTCCATTAGATAACTGCGGGAAAGCAGTCATAACCGCTCCATTATATTCTTTGCTTACTCTTACCGCTTCAGCATCGCCCGATTTAATCATATCGGAACTGTTGCGAATCCATTTGTAAAGCCATTCTTTGTCTAATCGGCTTGCAATTCCTCTCAATGCGGGACCAGTCATTTTTGCGTCCATCTTGTGACAAGCGGCACAATTGGAATTAAAAAGTTCTTTTCCTTTTACAGGATCGCCAGTTGCTGCTGCAGGAGCTGCCATTGGTGTTGTTGTTACTGCTGCTGGTGTTGCCGGTGCTGCCGGTGCTGCTGCTGTTTGAGCGAATGAAGTTAAGGAGAAAGTTAGCATTACCGCTAAACTAAAAAATAAATTCCTTGAAATCGAATTAGGGTTACCCACCTTTTTCATATTATTATAATGGTTATCGACTATAATTTTGAGTCAATTATTTCTTAATTTATCACTAAAAAACAATAAGCCTCTTTAAAAACTTGCACAAAAATACGACTTAAGAACTATTCTCAAAACCCAATATTAGCGATATTATTAATTTATATCAATTCTAAATAAAAAAGGCTGTTTACATCGCGGCTTATGAATTACATTTGTATAAAAATCACCACTTTATGAGAAATAGTATTACAAATAAAATTAATTTAAGCCTTATAATTTTATTTTCTTGGGCAATAAATTCATTTGGCCAAGAAACGAATGTGTCTTTAAATCAGGATGCGAAATTTGAGAATTTATTAAATGAAAAAAGAAAAATCAACGCATCCATTACTATAAATGATCGGTATAAAATTCAAATCTATAATGGCGATAGTGAAACTTCGAAAAAAACGCTAATCGATTTTAAGCGTGACTTCAAAAACTTGGATGGCACGATTGTTTTTTACACTCCGGCTTATAAGGTTTGGGTTGGCAATTTCAAAACCCGTATTGAAGCGGAAAGAAATTTGTTAGAATTGAAAAAACGTTATCCGAATGCGCTAATTATTCAGCCAAATAAATAATTTAGAATCCAAAAAAAACGTCTCAATTGCTTGAGACGTTTTTTGTATACTAAAAATGTTATTTCAATTTTTTCTTGATGGCAATTTCATGGAAAGCTTCAATAACGTCGCGTTCTTCGATGTCATTGTATCCTTTTATTTGAATACCACAATCGTATCCTTTGGCTACTTCTTTTACATCGTCTTTGAAACGTTTCAATGCTAATAAATCTCCTGTAAATACGACTACGCCATCTCTAATAACTCTAATTTTAGAGGTTCTTGCGATTTTACCATCCATTACCATACAACCCGCAATTGAACCCACTTTAGAGATTTTGAATATTTCTCTAATTTCGGCAGTTCCAAGAATTTCTTCCTTCATTTCTGGAGCAAGCATTCCTTCCATTGCGTCTTTCAAGTCATCGATAGCGGCATAGATAATAGAATAATAACGGATGTCAATTTCTTCTTTATCGGCCAATTGTCTTGCATTTCCAGCAGGACGAACGTTAAATCCAATAATAATTGCATCGGATGCTGAAGCCAACATTACGTCGGTTTCTGTAATGGCACCAACGCCTTTATGGATAATATTAATCTGAATTTCTTCAGTAGATAATTTAGAGAACGAATCGGACAATGCTTCTACAGAACCATCCACATCTCCTTTAAGGATAATGTTCAATTCTTTAAATTGACCCAATGCGATTCGTCGTCCAATTTCGTCAAGTGTGATATGTCTTTGTGTACGAACGGATTGTTCACGCATTAATTGAGAACGTTTGGAAGCAATTTGTTTGGCTTCTTTTTCATCTTCAAAAACGTTGAATTTATCCCCCGCAGTAGCGGCTCCATCCAATCCTAAAACCGAAACGGGTGTTGAAGGTCCTGCAACGGTAACTATGTTTCCGCGTTCGTCGTGCATCGCTTTAATTTTACCATGGTGTTTTCCGGCAAGCATATAATCGCCCACTCGCAATGTTCCGTGTTGAACTAATATGGTAGATACGTATCCTTTTCCTTTGTCCAAAAAGGCTTCAACAACGGTTCCTAGTGCGGCTTTATTTGGATTTGATTTTAAATCTAATAATTCGGCTTCTAGTAACACTTTTTCAAGTAATTCTTTTACGCCGGTTCCAACTTTTGCAGAAATATCATGCGATTGGATTTTTCCACCCCAATCTTCTACAAGCAAATTCATTCCGGCCAGTTTTTCCTTTATTTTCTCAACGTTTGCATTTGGTTTATCAATTTTGTTGATGGCGAAAATTATAGGAACTCCAGCTGCTTGGGCATGAGAAATCGCTTCTTTTGTTTGTGGCATTATGTCATCATCGGCCGCAATTACAATAATTGCAATATCCGTAACTTGAGCTCCACGCGCACGCATCGCGGTAAACGCTTCGTGACCTGGTGTATCTAAAAATGCGATTTTTTGACCATTATCTAATGTTACTCCGTAAGCACCAATGTGTTGTGTGATTCCACCTGATTCTCCTGCGATTACGTTTTCTTTACGAATATAATCCAATAACGATGTTTTTCCGTGATCGACGTGACCCATAACGGTAACAATCGGTGCTCTGAAAACCAAATCTTCTTCTTTGTCTGGAACCACTTGAATGGCTTCTTCAATATCTACGGTAATAAATTCAACTTCATATCCAAATTCATCGGCCACAATGGTCAATGTTTCCGCATCCAGACGTTGATTCATAGTAACCATAATTCCGAGCGACATACAAGTTCCAATTACTTTTGTAATCGGCACATCCATCATGATGGCGATTTCACCAACGGTAACAAACTCGGTAACTTTTATCGTTTTACTTCCTTCGTCAATGGCTCTTTGTTCGTCATCCGATTTTTGTCGGTGCGTATCTCTTTTATCTCTTCTATATTTTGCTGCTTTCGATTTTCCTCCTTTTCCTTGAAGTTTTTCTAAAGTTTCTCTAATTTGATTTTTTACTTCTTCTTCTGTAGGCTCTACTTTGGCAACAATTGCAGGTCGGTTTCCTTTTACGAATCCTGGACGTGCGCTTCTGTTGGCGTTAAATCCGCCACCTCCTGCATTTGGAGTTATTTTGTTTGGATTTGGAGCTCCCGGAACACCTGGAACCGCTGGCGGTCTTGGCGCGCCTGGTTTTGGAGCAATCCTTTTTCTTTTATTTTTATTGGCATTATTTGCTCCAATTGCTGGTGTTGTACCTGGCTTATTTGGTGCGATTTTTGGATCTTCTTTTTTCTTTTTAGGCTTATTAAATTGCGTTAAATCAATGGTTTGACCTGTTAAAGTTGCTCCAGATAATTTTTGATATTGGGTTGTAATAGATTCGTCTATAGGCGCTTCCGATGAAGGCGTATCCACTTCTACTTTCGCGGCTGGTTTTGTTTTTGCAACAACGGTGTTTTCTGAAACTTTCGTTTTTGCTTCCGTAGCTTTTACTTGAACGGGTTGGGCTGGCTTTTCAACATTTGTTTTGGGAGCTGGTTTTTCTGATGAAGCGGCAGGTTTTGATTTTAAATCTATATTACCCACTTGAACTGGCGCTGTGACAGAAGCTCTAGCTTTGATGACTTCCTGATTTTTTAATCGTTCTTCATCTTGTTTGCGTTTGTCTTCAAGTTCTTTTTCTCGTTCAACACGCAACGCTTCTTTTTCTTTTCTTTTTTCTTCTCCTACTTCTTTGGAAGCTTCTTTATTTCCTTTATCGCCTGCAAATTGGCTTTGAAGAATACTAAATTCTTTGTCAGAAATTTTTGCGTTTGGATTGGATTCAATAGCAATCCCCTTATCCTTAAGATAATCCACAGCTCTTTCTAACGAAATATTTAATTCCCTTAAAACCTTGTTTATTCTAATTATTCTCTCTTCAGACATAAAACCTTTTTATTAATACTTTTTTATTCTTTTGCGGCAGGAAATAGTTGCTTTTTAACTATCTAATTCATCTTTTAATATTCGCATAACGTCCAAAATTGTTTCCTCTTCTAGATCGGTTCTTCTAACTAAGTCGTTCACATCTTGGTTTAAAATACTTCGTGCCGTATCCAATCCGATTTTAGCAAATTCTTCGATAATCCAAGTTTCTATTTCGTCTGAAAATTCCGTTAATTCAACATCATCTTCGCTTTCGATTTGACTTCCTTCACGAATAACGTCTAATTCATAACCTGTTAATTGACCTGCTAATTTTATATTGTGTCCGCCTCTTCCGATGGCTTTTGAAACTTCTTCTAATTTCAAGAAAACTTCCGCTCTTTTGGTTTCTTCATTGATTTTGATTGAAGAAACTTTGGCAGGACTCAACGCTCTTGTGATATACAATTGAATATTGCTTGTATAATTGATTACGTCAATATTTTCGTTTCCTAATTCCCGAACGATTCCGTGAATTCTTGATCCTTTCATTCCAACACAAGCGCCAACTGGATCAATTCGATCATCATAAGAATCAACGGCAACTTTTGCTTTTTCACCTGGAATTCTTACTACATTTTTCACCATGATTAATCCGTCAAAAACTTCAGGAATTTCTTGTTCAAATAATTTTTCTAGAAACAAATCGGCGGTTCTAGACATGATAATTTGAGGTTTATTTCCTTTCAATTCAACGCTTTCAATAATTCCACGAACGTTATCTCCTTTTCTAAAGAAATCCGATGGAATTTGTTTTTCTTTTGGTAAAACAATTTCGTTTCCGTCATCATCAATCAAAATTACAACTCTTGGTCGAACGTGGTGCACTTCGGCGGTATAAATTTCGCCAATTAAATCTTTAAATTGTTTGTAAAGATTTGTATTATCGTGTTCATGAATTTTAGAAATCAAATTTTGACGCAATGCCAAAATCGCTCTTCTTCCAAGGTCAACTAATTTTACTTCTTCCGAAACTTCTTCGCCAATTTCAAAATCGGGTTCGATTTTTCTGGCTTCGGTCAAAGTTATTTCTTCATTTTCCAAATCCAAATCATCATCTGCAACGATAACTCTTCGTCTCCAAATTTCCATATCGCCTTTGTCAGGGTTGATAATAATATCAAAATTATCATCCGATCCGAATTTCTTTTTCAATGCATTTCTAAACACATCTTCCAATATCGCCATAAGCGTTACACGATCAATGAGTTTGTCGTCTTTAAACTCTGAAAATGAATCGATTAATGCTAAATTTTCCATGCCAATCTTCTATTAAAATGTTATTATAACTATTGCTTCTTTTATTTCACTGTAAGGAATTTCAACTCTTTTTTGAACGGTTTCTTTTCCTTTTCCAATTTTTTTTGGTTCTCTAGCTTCCCATTCCAAAACGATATTTTCGTCGGTGGCGTCGGTTAAAACGGCCTCAATTGTTTCGGTATTGGTTTTTACTTCTAGCGTTCTGCCAATGTTTTTTTTATATTGTCTCAAATGTTTTAAGGGCGATGAAACTCCGGCTGAGGCTACTTCGAGTGAGAAATCTTGTTCTTCTCGATCCAAATTATGCTCGATTGCGCGACTAATATCGATACAATCCTGCAAAACCACGCCATTATCACCATCTAAAGTTACAATAATTTTGAAACTTTCCGTTATTGTCATATCAATTAGGAAAATAGAAGGTTTTTCTATTAATCCTTCTTGTAATAATTGATAAACTTTTTCCTTAAATGTCATACTCTTTTATAAAAAATAGGCACGCAATGCGTGCCTCATTATTTAACTTTTAATAAATAACTGTGCAAATATAGTGTTTTTTTTATAAATCAAAAATCATTGCGTAATGTTAAAATATTTATTACCTTTAATCTATAATAATAACCTTACAAATTACTACACTTTTTAATATAAATTACATTTACTATGAAACGAATTCTTGTACCAACAGACTTTTCAAAAAACGCGGAATACGCCTTAAAAGTTGCCGCTCAAATCGCTAGAAAAAACAATAGCGAAATTATTTTGCTTCACATGTTGGAACTCCCTCACCAAGGAAATGACGCTATCAATGGCGGAAGCGCAATTCCTCAAATTATGTTATACAAAGAAAAAGCCATCGAAAAACTAGAAGATTTGATGGATGTTGATTTTCTTGACGGAATAAACGTGTCTGAAATTATTCAATTTGAAAAAGCATTTACAGGAATTTTATCCATTAGCAAGAAAAACGGCGTGGATTTAATTGTAATGGGTTCGCATGGTGTTTCTGGATTTGAAGAAATGTTTATTGGTTCCAATACAGAAAAAGTGGTTCGTACTTCTGAAATTCCGGTTTTGGTTATTAAAAATGAAGTGCCTTCTTTTGAAGTTAAAAACATGGTTTTTGCCTCCGATTTTTCTCCAGAAATCTCAAAACCTTTCGAAAAATTACTTGAATTTGCTACTCTATTTGGTGCTCATTTAAATTTAGTAATGATTAATACGCCAAATAGTTTTAAATCAACTGCCGTTGCCGAAAAAATAATGTCGGAATTTGTTGAGAAATACAATCTTTCTAATTATTCATTTAACATTTATAATGATGTAAATGTTGAAAAAGGAATTTTGAATTTTGCCACCAAAGTAAACGCCGATTTAATTGGAATGTGCACGCACGGACGAACTGGATTTTCACATTTCTTCAACGGAAGTATTAGCGAAGATTTGGTAAACCACACCGTAAGACCCGTAATTACTTTCAAAATCTAAACTAATTAAGTCGAAAGTTTTAATGTAGTAAAGTCAAAAGTCTGAAAATAGCAATTAACTTTTTCAAATCAGTCAATTACAATAAATTCCCTGTTTTAAAATTCGACACTTTATAACGCTTATTATTTATTTCGATTTATTGCATAAAAAAACTCCTCAAAAAATTGAGGAGTTTTTTGTTGGTCTACAAGGACTCGAACCTTGAAAGACTGCACCAAAAACAGTTGTGTTACCATTACACCATAGACCAATTCCGTTGCCGTAAAGCGAGTGCAAATTTAGCACAAAAATAATGTCTCACAAATATTTTAGAAAAAAAATTAAAATTATTTTTTTAGCATTTCTTTAAGCAAAAAAATAGTTTCTTTGTAACGCAAATAAAAAAAGTAAAATTCATACAATTACTATGGCAAATTTCAACTTTAATAAATGGAATACAATCCTCGGTTGGGGAGCATTTATTGTGGCGCTTGTAACCTACACGCTAACCGTAGAACCTACAATGAGCTTCTGGGATTGCGGCGAATATATCGCTACGGCGGCAAAACTTGAAGTGGGTCATCCGCCCGGTGCGCCTTTGTTTCAAATGATTGGTGCCTTTTTTGCCATGTTTGCAACCGATGAAAAACACGTGGCTTTAATGGTCAATATGATGTCGGTTTTTTCGAGCGCCTTTACCATATTATTTATGTATTGGTCTTCCACTATTATTTTGAAACGAATTGTTTCTTCTTTTTCTAATAATTCAAATGACGGAGAAGCAGTTGTCGAATTGGATAAAAACAAATCAATTGTGATTCTGGGAAGTTCTTTTGTTGGTGCTTTGGCCTTTACGTTTTCGGATAGTTTTTGGTTCAATGCGGTAGAAGCCGAAGTTTATGCCATGGCGTCTTTATTTATAGCCCTACTTTTTTGGCTGGGATTGCGTTGGGAACAAGAAATGCACACGCCAAAAGGAAACCGATGGTTGTTGTTAATCTCGTTGGTTATTGGATTGTCGTTTGGCGTTCACTTTATGGCGTTATTGACCATTCCTTCGATTGGGTTTTTATATTATTTTAAAAACTATAAAACCATAACCATTAAGAATTTTGTAATTGCGAACGTTGTTGTTGTGGCGGTTTTATTGTTTATTTTTAAATTATTATTGCCTTTAACAATGGCCTTTTTTGCCAATGCCGAAGTTTTTATGGTCAATGAAATAGGAATGCCTTTCAATTCGGGAACTCTTTTTGTGGCTTTGTTATTCATTACTTTGTTTTATTTCGGACTGAAATACACCAAAAACAAAGGTTTTGTTCAAATTAACACCCTAATTTTATGTGTGTTGTTTATTTTGATTGGATTTTCTACCTGGATCATGCTTCCGGTGCGGGCCAATGCCAATACGGTTATTAACGAAAACAAACCTTCGGATGCACGAGAAGTTTTGGCCTATTATAATCGAGAACAATACGGCGCAACGGCACTTTTTTATGGCCCACAATACACCGATATGTTTGCGGGATTAGACAAAGACAAACCGTATTTGGATGGTGCGCCAAACTATGAAAGAGATTATAAAACAGGAAAATATATTATTACCAATAATTTTAAAAATTCCGAACAAAATAGTGACGATCGCCAAAAAGCGATTTTACCAAGAATGTGGAGCAGCGACCAAGGACAATCGCACCCTGAGAATTATATCAATTTCACGAGTCCGCCCGAATTTTCAATTGATCCCAATTATGTCTATGAGGATGATTTAGAAAAATATGGCGTCGATATTTCCAAACTTTCGGAAGAAGAAGTGGCTACAGCCGCCGAACAATTGCGAAGCGAAGTGAAGAAAATAGTCGATGAGTTTCGAATTGCCAATGCACAAGAACAAGTGGATTCCGAAGATTACATTGCTTTCTTAAAAAAATATGGCGATTATTTAATCATCGAAAAACCATCTGCTTTCGATAATGTTCGATTCATGTTTGAATACCAATTTGGGTATATGTATTGGCGCTACCTGATGTGGAATTTTACTGGAAAACAAAACGATATTCAAGGAAAATATGACAATCTTGACGGAAATTGGTTGAGCGGAATTACATTTATTGACGAAATGCATTTGGGTTCACAAGCCGATTTGCCTTCCGATGTATTGAATAATAAAGGTCGAAATTTATATTTCTTCATCCCATTCTTATTAGGAATAATTGGGTTGTTATACCATGCCAATAAAGAACAAAAAAGTTTTTATGTGCTTTTGGCGTTGTTTTTATTCACTGGTTTGGCCTTAAAAATCTACCTCAACGAAAGACCTTTTGAACCTAGAGAACGTGATTATGCGCTGGTAGGTTCGTTTTATGTTTTTGCCATTTGGATTGGCATTGGCGTTTATGCGATTTATGATTTTATAAGTCAATACTGGAAATCGAAATTGGCTGGTCCCGTTGTAATTGCAACGACTTTATTGGCAGCGCCAGTTGTAATGGCTTCTCAAAACTGGGACGACCATGATCGTTCGGATAAATATACTGCTGTGGCAATGGCCAAAAATTATCTGAATTCTTGCGATAAAAACGCGATTTTATTTACGATTGGCGACAACGATACGTTTCCGCTTTGGTACGCCCAAGAAATCGAAAACGTGAGACCCGATATTAAAATTGTAAATACTAGTTTGTTCATGACCGATTGGTATATTGATCAAATGAAAATGAAATCGTATGAATCGGAAGGTTTGCCGATTTCGTTTGCACACAATCAATATGTTGGCGATAAGTTGGATTATGTTTTCTATAATCCGATTACGGAAAATCGTTGGGACATTAAGAGTTTTATGGAATTCATCAAAAGCGATGATCCAAAAACCATTGTTGAAATGCAAAATGGCCAATTTTTACATTTTTATCCAACCGAAAAAATTCGAATTCCGATTGATAAAAACACGATTATTAAAAACAAGGTCGTAAACCCAAAACTTTATGATTCCATTGTTCCTTATATCGATCTTGATATTAAAGGAAAAGGCTTGTATAAAAATCGGGTGATGATGCTTGATATTGTAGCCAATAATAATTGGAAAAGACCGATCTATTTTACAGGTGGAAGTTTTGGCGATGATGATTATATTTGGATGAAAGACTATCTTCAATTGGACGGATTGGTATTTAAATTGGTTCCAATAAAAACCATAAAAAGCAAAGAAGAAAGAGATATAGACATGGGCCAAATGGATTCCGAAAAAATGTATGACATTATCATGAAATGGGAATGGGGTAATGGCGATTTAACTTCCATTTATCACGATCCTGAAACCCGAAAAAATAGCATTTCCTACAGAACCAATATGGCTCGTTTGATGGAACAATTAATCAACGAAGATAAAAAAGACAAAGCCAAAACCATTATCGATATGGCAATGAAAAAAATGCCTTTGGATTATTATGGCTATTACACCATGGTAGAACCTTTTGCTGGCGGCTATTATGCTATTGGCGAAAAAGAAAAAGCCAGAGAAATCTTAACCCGATTGATTAAGAAATATACCGAAAATTTAAAATTCTATAACAATTTGACACCCTCGGAACAAAACAATATTGCTATTGATATTGTCACCGATATTGAGCGTTACAGAAGTCTGCTCCATGTAATGAAGGACCGTGGCGACATTTCGTTGTATAAATCCAGCAGAGTCACTTTTAATTCCTACAATAAAATGTTTGAACGATTCAAGCGTGATATGGAATAAAATAAGAAAACAAACAAAAAACCCTGCAAATTGCAGGGTTTTTTTATGACTAAATTTCTTGAAATTAAATTTGTTCTTGAACGAGTCCGATGATGGTATTGGCGTCTAATTCGCCAGATTGTCTCCAAATCATTTGCCCTTCTTTATAAATCATTAAGGTTGGAAGTCCTTTAATTCTTAAGGCATCGGCCAATTCTTGATTTTTATCTACATCGATTTTGATCACTTTTGCTTTGTCTCCAAGCGCAGCAGCAACATCTCTAATTACAGGATGCATGGAAACCGATGGTTCGTTCCATTCCGTGTAAAAATCAATTAACACGGGCACCTGAGTATTTATAAGTTCTCCAAATTTTGACATAAAACCAAAAATTTAAATTTTTTTGACTAGATAATACGGTACAAATATAGCATTTTTAGGATATTATGCTATTTTTTTGCTTTTTTTTAGTTCCAGAACTGTAATTTCTGGCATTATTCCCACTCTTCCTGGATAGGCATGAAATCCAAAACCTCTATTTACATAGACAAATCGACCCCTATTTTCGTACAATCCTGCCCATTGTTTGTACACATATTGTGCCAAACTCCATTTGATATAGCCAGGGATTTCAATTCCAAATTGCATTCCGTGGGTGTGACCGGATAAGGTTAATTGAAAATGCTTTTCATGATGTTGCACCTCATAATCCCAATGTGACGGATCGTGACTCATAAGGATTTTAAAATCATTTTTGGTTAGATTTTCGGATGCCAAATTGATATCGCCGGCTTTTTTGAAATTATTTCCCCAATTTTCAACCCCAACAATCGCTAATTTATCGGTTCCTTTTTCGATGATTTTATGTTCGTTTAAAAGCAATTTAAAATCAATTTGACCATGCAAATCTTTTATAGCTTGAAAATTGTCTTCTTTATCTTTTTCGGTTGGCCAAGTTACATATTCGCCATAATCATGATTCCCTAAAACTGAATATTTTCCGTATTCATGTTTTTTGATTCGATTAAAGGAATCAATCCAAGGGTGCATTTCTTTGGCTTTGGTATTTACAATATCACCGGTGAATAAAATCATATCCGAATCTTGCAGGTTGATTAAATCAATTGCATAATTAATTTTTTCTGGATTATCGAAACTTCCGCTATGTACATCGGATATATGAGTAATTTTAAAACCATCAAAAGCATCGGGCAAATCGGGAAAGTAAATCCGTTGTTTGATTACTTTATAATTGTATTTTCCAATTGTTACTCCATATATTAAAGACAAAAATGGAACGGCCGCAAGTCCTAATCCGATTTGGCTCACAAACTTTCTTCTAGAAGCTAGAAATTCAATTCCATTATCATAGTTGGTAAAATAATTGAACGATCCAGCGCCTATTCGGAAAATATCTTCTCCGAGTAAAACTAAGGTTATAATTATTTTTGGCAAATAAACCATAAGCAACAAACCCATTGTAAAAAGCGTTTGTTTGGTTTGTCCCACCGAACGATCAAATTGCGTGAAAGAATATAAGATAAAAAAAAGTAGCAAAAAGTTAATCGCTTGATAGGAAATTAACATCCATTTCAATTTCACTAATGTTCGTATTGCTTGAAAGGCGTAAATGTCTATTATAAGTAAAACAAGACATAAAATAGTAATTCTAAAAACCATGTACTAAATAAATTTATGCAAAATAACGAAGAAAACATCCAAAACCGTTCGTTGTTAATTAAAATTTAACTTGAAGAGACAACTTTCCATCGCGAATGCTTATTTTTACGGATTAAAATTACATTTTCAGATTATGTCAAATCAAAAACGATTGTTTTTACTGGATGCTTATGCTTTAATTTTTAGAGGTTATTATGCCTTTATAAAAAACCCGCGTATCAATTCAAAAGGAATGGATACTTCGGCCATTATGGGATTTATGAATTCGTTAATGGACGTCATCAAACGAGAAAAACCAGATCATTTGGCCGTGGCTTTTGATAAAGGCGGAAGCGATTTGAGAAACGAAATTTTTCCCGAATACAAAGCCCATCGCGATGCAACGCCCGAAGCCATAAAAATTGCCGTTCCCTATATTCAAAAATTATTGAACGCGATGCACATTCCGATTATTGAAGTAAAAGGATATGAAGCCGATGACTTAATTGGAACCATCGCCAAACAAGCCGAAAAACAAAACTTCAAGGTTTTTATGGTTACGCCCGATAAAGATTTTGCCCAATTGGTTTCCGAAAATATTTTTATGTACAAACCTGCCCGAATGGGAAATGGAATTGAAATTTGGGGCGTTCCCGAAGTTTTAGAAAAATTTGAAATTGAGCGTCCCGACCAAGTAATTGATTTTCTTGGGATGATGGGCGATGCGGCCGATAATATTCCCGGATTTCCGGGCGTGGGCGAAGTTACAGCCAAGAAATTATTGAAAGAATTTGGAACCATTGAAAACCTTTTGGAAAACACCGATAAACTAAAAGGTAAATTGAAAGAAAATATCGAAGCCAATAAAGAAAAAGGGCTTTTGTCCAAAACATTGGCAACGATACTTTTGGATTGTCCCGTAGTTTTTAACGAAACCGATTATGAATTATCAACTCCCGATGTGGATCAAACGGATGCGCTTTTCAACGAATTGGAATTTAGACGAATGGCCGAACAATTTGACGCTATTTTTCGCCCTGGATCAAAAAACATAACGCCAACCCCATCGGTTGATGAAGCCAAATTATACAAAAAACCGCAACCCAAAAACGACGAACAATTTGACCTTTTTGGAAGTACGCTTCATGATGAAACTTCCGAAGAAACGCGCCATCAATATTATAGTTCGCTAGAAAATACCGAACATTTTTATCAAGTTGTCGAAGGTGATTTGGGCATAAAATTGCTTTTGCAAAACCTTCAAAACCAAAAATCCGTTTGCTTTGACACTGAAACCACGGGACTTGATGCGCTTCATGCGGAGTTGGTTGGAATTTCTTTTTCCTACGAAAAAGGTAAAGGATTTTACGTTCCGTTTCCAGAAAATCAGACCGAAACGCAAACGATTATCGATAAATTTATTCCGTTTTTCGAAAACGAAACCATTGAAAAAATAGGTCAGAATTTAAAATATGATTTGAAAATTCTCTCCAATTATAATATTAAGGTAAAAGGTAATTTGTTTGATACCATGATTGCGCATTATTTGATTAATCCCGATATGCGTCATAATATGGACATTTTATCGGAAACGTATTTGAAATATTCACCAAAATCCATCGAAGAATTAATTGGTAAGAAAGGAAAAAATCAAAAATCAATGCGCGATGTGACTTTGGATGAAATAAAAGAATACGCCGTTGAAGATGCTGATGTGACTTTGCAACTCAAAGAAATTTTTACATTAGAATTAGACAAAACAGAAACCAAAAAACTATTTGAAGAAATTGAAATTCCGTTAATTCCGGTTTTGGCCGATATGGAACGCGAAGGCATCCGTGTGGATATTGATTTTCTAAAATCGTTGTCCGCAACATTGGACAAAGATGTGAAGGATTTGGAAAAAAACATTTATGAAACGGCTGGCGAAAAATTTAATTTAGCCTCTCCCAAACAATTGGGCGACATATTATTTGACAAACTAAAAATTGGTGGCGCCAAACAAAAGAAAACCAAAACGGGCCAATATGCCACTGGCGAAGAAGTTTTGAGTTATTTGGCCAATGAAAATCCAATTGTAAAAGACATTTTGGATTGGCGACAATTAATAAAGCTTCAAAATACGTATGTTGAAGCGCTTCCTAATCAAGTTGATAAAGCCACGAAACGCATTCATACAGATTATATGCAAACGGTTGCCGCAACGGGCCGATTGAGTTCCAATAATCCCAATTTGCAAAACATCCCAATTCGAACCGAACGAGGCCGTCAAATTCGGAAAGCATTTGTGGCAAGAGATGAAAATTATACCTTACTTTCTGCGGATTATTCCCAAATAGAATTGCGTATAATTGCGGCTTTGAGCGGCGAAGAAAATATGATTTTGGCCTTTAAAAATCACGAAGACATTCATAAATCGACGGCTTCGAAAGTGTTTAATGTGCCGTTGGAAGAAGTGACTCGCGAACAAAGAAGCCACGCAAAAACAGTTAATTTTGGAATCATATATGGGGTTTCGGCTTTCGGATTGAGCAACCAAACTTCGCTTTCCCGTTCGGAAAGTGCGGCGTTGATTGAGGCGTATTATCAAACATATCCCAAATTAAAATCCTATATTCAAGATCAAATTGAAAGCGCTCGCGAGGAGGGTTATGTTCAAACCATTTTGGGAAGACGACGTTATTTGAAAGATATTAATTCGCAGAATGCGATTGTTCGTGGGGCTGCCGAAAGAAATGCTGTAAACGCTCCAATTCAAGGAAGTGCCGCCGATATTATTAAAATTGCGATGATTAACATTCATAAAAAACTAACCGCCGAAAACTGGAAAAGCAAAATGTTATTGCAGGTTCATGACGAATTGGTGTTTGATGTTCATAATTCGGAATTGGAAAAAATCCAACCCATGATTAAACACGAAATGGAAAATGCCTTTTCGCTCGAAGTTCCTTTGGAAGTCGAAATTGGACAGGGAAAAGATTGGCTAGAAGCGCATTAGACTTAGAAAATTCTTCTTGAAGATTCTCTTTCTTTTAATTGTGTTTTAATAACTACCGTTTCGTAAGGCAAATTTTCTTCCTTAGATTCTAATCTATTGATGAGTAATTTGGCGGCCGCCTCGCCTATTTCAATTCCGTGCTGACTTACGGTGGTTAAACTAGGAGACAATCTTCTGGATGCTAGAATTCCATCGGCAAAACCAATAATAGATAGTTTTTCGGGGATTTGGAATCCTTTTTTAAGCGCTGTTTTTAATGCCGCTACCGAATCGCTTTCTTCTAAAGCAAAAACGCCATCAACAACATTGTTTTCAAAAGCAGCTGCAATTTTTTCGTTCAATCCGGTTTGAGAATCCAGACGAAGAATGATTTTTTCGTTTATAGGTAAATTAGAATCATGCATTGCTTTTAAATATCCTTCGGCACGCAGTTTTCCAACGCTTAAATTATCGATGGAGGAAACAAGAGCAATATTTTTACATCCTAAATTTACAAGATGTTTGGTTGCATTATAGGACGAATCAAAGTCATCCACAATTACTTTATCACAATTAATTCCTTCTGCAATTCGGTCAAACATCACGATGGGAGTTCCTTCGTTTATTATTTCGGAAAAATGATTGTATTCGTTTAGTTTTTGAGCCTCTTCAGAAACCGAAAGAATGAATCCGTCAATCGTTCCGTTGCTTAACATTTCGAGAGTATGTACTTCTTTTTCTAGAGATTCATTGGAAATACACATAATTACATTGTATCCTTTTTGGTCGGCCACCTTTTCGATACCGCTAAAAACTTTGGCAAAAAAAGAATTTAAAATATTTGGAATAATTACGCCGATCGTTTTGGTTTTCCTGTTTTTTAGGTTCAAACCAATGACATTTGGTTTATAATTTTTGAGTTTGGCATATTCCTGAATCTTAACTTTTGTTTGCGTACTAATTTCCGGACTGTCGTTAAGGGCTTTGGAAACAGTAGAAACGGAGACGTGAAGTTCTTTTGCGATTTGTTTTAAAGTAGCTTTTGGTTTCATAATAAAGGACAATTGAAGCGTAAAAATAAGAAAACTTACGGTATTATTTTATTTATTAGCAAAAGGATAGTCATTTATTAGCGATAATTTCACAGTTCTAGGTTTTGACTCGCATTTATTTGATGGCAAAACAAAGCAAAACCGATTAAAACTCCATTCAATTCAGGTTTATTTTAGTTATATAATATTGGTTTTGGTTTAAAAATTTAAAAAAAAGGAGGCTAAGAAAATCAGGTTTAAAATAATCTTATTCAGGTATTTGTATTTAAAATAAATAATTGTACTTTTGCAACCCCTTTTTATTGGGGATGGAATGTTTAATTAAAAATATATTATGGACGCATTAAGCTACAAGACACAATCAGCAAGCAAAGCCACCGTTACAAAGGAATGGATCATTGTTGATGCAGATGGTCATAACTTAGGTCGTCTTGCTTCAAAAGTCGCAATGATTTTAAGAGGCAAGTACAAACCAAGTTATACACCACACGTCGACTGTGGAGATAACGTTATTGTTATCAACTCAGAGAAAATTAACCTTACAGGTACAAAAATGGATGACAAAATTTACATGCGTCATACAGGGTATCCAGGGGGACAAAGAACTTTAACTGCCAAAGTATTGCAATCAAAAAACCCTGCATTACTAGTAGAAAAAGCCGTAAAAGGTATGTTGCCTAAAAACAAATTAGGAGCTGAACTTTTTAGAAATTTAAATGTTGTTGTAGGATCAGAGCACAAACAAGGCGCTCAAAAACCTAAAACTGTTAACCTAAACGATCTTAAGTAATGGGAGTTATTCACAAAATCGGTAGAAGAAAAACCGCTGTTGCACGTGTATATGTTTCGCAAGGAACAGGAAAAATCACTGTAAACAAAAAAGAATTTGCAACTTACTTTCCTACAGCTACTTTACAGTACAAAGTATTACAACCTATGTCATTGACAGAAAATGTAAACAACTTTGACGTAAAAGTAAATGTTTACGGAGGAGGTTCAACTGGACAAGCAGAAGCAGTAAGAATGGCATTAGCACGCGTAATGTGTGAAGTAGATGCAGAAAACAGAGCTATCTTGAAACCAGAAGGTTTGTTGACGAGAGATCCAAGAATGGTTGAACGTAAAAAATTCGGTCAGAAGAAAGCTCGTAAGAGATTCCAATTCTCTAAACGTTAATACAACCCGTCTTGTTTCAATTGAACAAGACATCGCTTATTTAAAGTATTTAAAAACAATGTTGTTGTTGTCCTGATGCGTCAGGAAATTAGTTTAGCATCTAAATGAAGCCAACTGCAAACAGCTAAAAGCTGACCGCTTATTGGAACATTGCTAATCAACAGAACGTAAACTAAACAAAAAATGTCAAACAAAGTAGAAGTAAAAGAATTACTAGAAGCAGGTGTTCACTTCGGACACATGACTAGAAAATGGGATCCAAACATGGCCCCTTACATTTATATGGAACGTAATGGAATCCACATTATTAATCTATATAAAACAGCTGCAAAAATTGAAGAAGCTAATGAAGCTTTGAAAAAAATTGCAGCATCCGGTAGAAAAATACTATTCGTAGCTACCAAAAAACAAGCAAAAGATATCGTTGCCGAAAAAGCAAAAGCAGCCAACATGCCTTACATCACTGAAAGATGGCCTGGCGGAATGTTGACTAACTTCGTAACTATCAGAAAAGCCGTTAAAAAAATGGCTACTATCGATAAAATGAAGAAAGACGGTACCTTCATGACATTGTCTAAAAAAGAACGTTTGCAAGTTGATCGTCTTCGTGCAAAATTAGAAAAGAACTTAGGTTCTATCTCTGACATGTCAAGATTACCTGCTGCATTATTTGTAGTAGATATCAAAGCAGAACACATCGCAATAAAAGAAGCTCAAAAATTAAACATTCCAGTTTTTGCAATGGTTGACACCAACTCTGACCCACGTGAGGTTGATTATGTTATTCCATCAAATGATGATGCTTCAAAATCTATCGATAAAATATTAACTCTTGTTACTGCTGCCGTTATTGACGGTTTGGCCAACAGAAGTTCTGACAAAGACGGCGAAGAAACTACAGAAGTTGTTGAAGCTGTTGAAGTAGCAGCAGTTCTAGAAGCTGCCGCAGAACCAGTTGCAGTTGCTGAAGAAGTAGTTGCTGAAGAAGTAGTTGCCGAAGAAGTAGTTGCCGAAGAAGTAGTTGCTGAAGAAGTAACGCCAGAAGCTGCTGAAGAAACTAAAACAGAAGAATAAAAATAAATTTTAAGATTGGAGAATTTGAAGTTTAAA
>CAIMBK010000058.1 GCA_903839195.1 uncultured Bacteroidota bacterium
CTATTTTTGAAGGAAAAGGCAATTGCGTAGCTTGTCATAGAATTGATGAAAAGCTAGTGGGACCAAGCGTTCAAGACATGGCTAAAATATATAAAGCACAAAATGGCGATATGGTTTCCTTCCTAAAAGACGAAGCAAAACCGATTGTTGATCCTTCGCAATATGAAGTGATGAAAACCAATTTAGCGCTTACAAAAGAAATGTCCGACGAAGAATTAAAAGGATTGGAAGCCTATATTTACAGCACTATTAAATAGTTTTTACACCTCTAGATTTTAATTAATTACCTAAAATAATATCTCAACGATTTTATGTATATTCGTATAATTAGAATTTAAAACCCAAATAAAACTTAACATATGAAATTACTAAAAAAAATTGCACTTTGGACCATCATTACTCTTTCGTCATTAATTGTATTAGCCTATATTTTTAATGTCGATTATTTATTAAAGGCAATTCGAACGATCTATTTAAAAGGACATCAAACGGCCTTTTTAGAAGACTACAAAGAGTTTGATAACGACACCATTTCTAAAAGTACCATCGCTCAACCCTGGGCAATTCATAAAGATTACAATAAAGTTAAAGCGACTCCTGAATTAGAAAATCTCCACAAAGAAGTCGGAACTGTTGCATATCTTATTATAAAAAACGATAGTATTTTACACGAAAGTTACTACGACGGTTTCGATAAAAACTCCAAATCCAATTCCTTCTCCATGGCCAAAAGCATTGTTTCGGCAGCACTTGGAAAAGCCATAATGGAAGGTAAAATAAAAAGTTTGGACCAATTGGTTTCCGATTTCTTCCCTGAATTTAAAGAAGGTAAATCGGCAACAATGACTGTTGGTGATTTATCTTCCATGGCATCCGGATTGAATTGGGATGAATCGTATTACAGTCCATTTTCAATTACTACTCGCGCCTATTTTTCTGATGAATTGGACCACGTAATCTTGGGTTTAAAAGGCGTGGATGAACCAGGAAAAAAATACAAATACTTAAGTGGTAACACCCAACTTTTAGCCATGGTAATTGAAAAAGCAACGGGTGAAAAATTACCTAAATATGTTTCCAAAAACTTCTGGCAACCCATGGGTGCTGAAAACGATGCGCTTTGGCAAACCGATAAAAAAGGCGGAATTGTAAAAGCATTTTGCTGTATCGCAAGTAATGCCAGAGATTTTGCCCGATTTGGAAAATTATACAAACAATATGGGAAATGGAACGGCAAGCAACTATTAGATAGCACTTTTGTTGCCAAATCAATCACTCCAAGATTCAAAGAATCTCCAGAATACGGTTACGCATGGTGGTTGAGCGATTACAAAGACAAGAAAATATTTTATATGCGAGGTCATTTAGGACAATACGTAATTGTAATTCCTGAAGACGAATTAATCATCGTTCGATTAGGAAATCAAGTGCGGAAATCTAAAAATTCGCCACACAGCGAAGACTTTTTTATATATATCGATGAAGCGTATAAAATGCTAGCCAAATGATAGAAAAAATATTACTCGAAAACATTCTTTTTCTAGATATTGAAACCGTTCCTGAAGCTGCCGATTATAATGAATTGGATGCCGAAATGAAAGACCTTTGGGAACACAAAACCCAATACCAGAGAAAGGAAGAATATACGCCAGAAGATTTTTATGACCGTGCAGGAATTTGGGCAGAATTTGGAAAAATTATCTGTATTTCTGTTGGGTATTTTACAATTAAAGGAGGCATTCGACACTTCAGAGTGACTTCGTTTTTTGGAGAAGAAAAGAAAATTCTTCAC
>CAIMBK010000059.1 GCA_903839195.1 uncultured Bacteroidota bacterium
AAACGCCACATACAGCCAAACTTTCCATTAATCCAGACGCGGTATTCAAAGACCGATAATCATTGTTAATTAGACCATAAGACGTCAGCCCTAAACCGATTAATATTGGCGTGGTTCCATTTCCAATAAGATAAATTGCCGAAGTCATATTTGGAGGAATATTAGTTAAAGGACCAAAATTTTTGTAACGAGCCACAGAAGCCATTCCTAAATCATTGCCAATATCATTGCAGTTTTCAAGCAACTTTTGATCCGCAGGAAGCAAAGCCACGGTGGCAATAATTGCTCCTGAAAGCGCTATAAGATTATTTGTTTTTCCAAAATCGCGAAAAGTACTTGCTACATCCCGAGGGATTTTTTTTATTGTCCCAAAAAAACTAGGTTTTTTGTAGGTATAGGTAGCGCCATTTGAAAGCGAATAGGTTTGTTGTTCTGCATTATTTCTGATTGAATCCAGTACTTGCGATTCAGTAATAGTGGAAATAAATATAAAAACAAAAACAAGATAGATTCTCGACATTTTCGTTATAAATTTGCGTAAATATAAAATAATTACTTTTTTAAAGTAGTTAAATGTATTAATTTTAGATTAAATAAGTATAAAATCGACAACAATATTGCATTTACTAACGGACCAATTATTTTTTCCGCCGATTAATTCTGCAAACCCCGATGGCGTTTTGGCCGTTGGTGGTGATTTACTTCCAGAGCGACTGATTTTAGCCTATAAAAGCGGAATTTTTCCATGGTTTAATCCTGGCGAACCAATAATTTGGTGGTCTCCAAATCCTAGAATGGTGCTTTTTTTGGACGAATTAGTGGTGTCAAAAAGTATGCGAAAAACGATTAATAAAAATGTTTTTGAAATCACTTTTAATCAAGATTTTAGAGGGGTTATTTCCCATTGTCAAAAAATAAAACGAGACGGACAAAGGGGAACTTGGATTACAAACGACATGATTGAAGCCTATTGCAAGTTGAATGAAATGGGCGTTGCCAAATCGGTTGAAGTATGGAAAAATAAGGAATTAGTTGGCGGATTATACGGAATTGATTTGGGTAACATTTTCTGTGGCGAAAGCATGTTTTCCAAAGTTTCTAATGCTTCAAAAATTGCTTTTATTGCTTTGGTAAATCAGTTAAAAACGGAAAATTATTTATTTTTAGATTGCCAAGTTTATAATGAACATTTGGAAAGTTTGGGTTGTCGAGAAATTGAACGCGACGCGTTTCTCAAAATTTTAAATACTAAATAACGGGATTTTTTTTCCAGCAATCCTGAACATGATCGTTTACCATTCCGGTGGCTTGCATGTGCGCGTAAACGACCGTTGAACCTACAAATTTAAACCCTCTTTTTTTCAAATCTTTGCTAATTAAATCGGAAAGTGGCGTAGAAGAAGGGATATCAGATATTGATTTTAGATTATTTATCACTGGTTTTTCGTCAACAAACTTCCAGATATAGTTGGAGAAACTCCCAAATTGTTTTTGCACTTCCATAAAAGCCAATGCATTTGAAATTGCCGCTCTAATTTTCAATTGATTTCTAATAATTCCCGCATCTTGAAGTAATTCTTGAACTTTTTCTTCCGAATAAAGTGCTACTTTTTGATAATCAAAAGCATCAAACGCGATGCTGAAATTCTTTCTTTTTTTTAGAATGGTAATCCAACTCAGACCGGCTTGAAAGGTTTCGAGGATTAGAAATTCAAATAATTTTTGGTCATCATAAACCGGAACGCCCCATTCTTGATCGTGATATTCTTCATAAATTGGAATTCCAACACACCATTTGCAACGTATTTTTTCTTCCATTTTTAGTTATGAATGTATTTTTCAATTAAGGAATGTCCCAAATAAATTAACGGCGTCAAACAAATCGCAATTATTAGTTTTACAAAATAACCCGTAAATGCGGATGCAATATATACTTCTGTGGTCATTTTTCCGGTCATCCAAAACGCAATTCCAAGCACGATAAAACTATCAAAAAGCTGCGAAATCACTGTTGAACCCGTACTTCGTAACCAAATCATTTTGTTACCTGTTTTGTTTTTGAAAAAATGAAAAATCGTGACGTCGATAAGTTGCGAAACCATAAAGGCGGTAATACTACCAACGATAATCCACATGCTTTGACCAAAAACGCCATTAAATTGAGCGTCCGAAACTAAATTTTCCCCTTTTACAGCGGGGATTTTTAAAGCAAAATAGAGCAAGACAAAACAATAGGCGATCAAACTTGCGGTTATTAATGATAATTTTTTGACCCCTTTTTCGCCAAAATATTCATTGATTAAATCGGTTGTAATAAAAACAATTGGCCAAGGCAGAATTCCGACACTCATGACGTATGGACCTAATTGAATCAGTTTTCCTCCGATTAGTTCAGCAACTACGGCATTTGTAATAAAAATTCCAGCAAGAATTACATAAACGGTGTCTTTTTTGGATTGGAACATATGTTTGTTTTTTTATCAAAAATAGCACTTTCTGTTTAATTTGTATCGTTCTAAACAAACAAAATTCCCATTTCAAATTGCTTCGAAATGGGAATTAAATAGTAAAAAGAACGTTTGGATATTATCCTAACGCCGCTCTTTTGAAACCAGTAACTACTAAATTTGCATCTACCGATTTGATATATTCCGCAACGCTTAATTTGTTGTCTTTAATATAATCTTGGTTAACCAAAGTGTTGTCTTTAAAGAAACGCGCAAGTTTTCCTTTAGCAATATTATCCAACATCGCTTCTGGTTTTCCTTCTTGACGAAGAATATCTTTTGCAATTTCGATTTCTTTTGCAATTGTTTCTGAATCAACGCCTGCTTCGTTTAAAGCGATTGGCGCCATTGCAGCGGCTTGCATGGAGACATTTCTTGCAGCTTCTTCAGCTCCTGCTACATTTGCAGAAAGCGCTGTTAAAGTAGCAATTTTGTTTCCAGAGTGAATGTAAGACCCGATGAAAGCACCTTCTAATTTTTCGAAAGTTCTAATTTCAAGTTTTTCACCGATAACACCAGTTTGTTCAATAAGTTTTTCGGCTACCGTGATTCCGTTGAAATCAGCGGCAAGAAACGCTTCTTTTGTATCGAAGTTTAAAGCTAGATTAGCCATTTCAGTTGCCATTTTAACAAAGTTTTCATTCATCCCTACGAAATCTGTTTCGCAGTTCAAAGTGATAACAACACCAGCAGTTTTTGCGGCATTAACCACAGCAATTGCCGCTCCTTCTGTAGATTCTCTATCAGAACGGTTTGCCGCTACTTTTTGTCCTTTTTTGCGAAGGTTTTCAATTGCTAAATCGAAATCTCCGTCTGCTTCAACCAAAGCTTTTTTGCAGTCCATCATTCCTGCGCCTGTGATTGTTCTTAATTTATTTACGTCTGCAGCAGTTATAGTTGCCATAATTTTTTTGTTTTAAAGAGTAAAAGATTGAAAAATTTAAGGATTAAATAGTACTAATAATAAAATTAATAATTCTTTAAACTTCAAATTCTCCAATCTTAAAATTTATTTTTATTCTTCTGTTTTAGTTTCTTCAGCAGCTTCTGGCGTTACTTCTTCAGCAACTACTTCTTCGGCAACTACTTCTTCGGCA
>CAIMBK010000060.1 GCA_903839195.1 uncultured Bacteroidota bacterium
GCGGCATTTTGTAATGCGATTGTTGCTTGTTCAATGGCATAGCGGTCTTGACTAAAAACGGCCCCAGTTAACGCATATTCAGAAGTTTCGTCCACAAGTTTTAAAGTGTTTTCCCATTGAGCGTCATCATAAACATAAATGGTCATCACGGGTCCGAATAATTCGGTTTCCATTGTAGCATATTTTGGATTGGTGGTAACAATTACCGTAGGTTCAATAAAGTATCCAACCGATTTGTCGTAATTTCCACCTAGAATAATTTCGGCATCGGTATCTTTTTTGGCTTGTTCAATAAAACGAACTAATTTATCAAAAGAACCTTCATGAATTACGGCGGTTACAAAATTACTTAAGTCTTCTGGCGAACCCATTTTCATGGATTTTACATCGGCAATTAGTTGTTCTTTTATTGCTGGCCACAAACTTTTTGGCAAATACGCTCTTGAAGCGGCCGAACATTTTTGTCCTTGAAATTCAAAGGCGCCACGGGTTATTCCTGTAGTCACTTGTTTTATATTGGCACTTGGATGCGCAATGATAAAATCTTTCCCGCCTGTTTCGCCAACAATTCTTGGATAGGTTTTGTAATGGTGGATATTGGTTCCGATTTTTGCCCAAATGTCTTTGAAAACATCCGTTGAACCTGTAAAATGAACTCCTGCAAAATCACGACTTTCTAAAACGGTGTTGGTAATCATTTCGGCATCGCCAAAAACAACATTAATAACGCCATCTGGAACCCCAGCTTCTTTAAAAATATCGATAATAATTTTGGCTGAAAAAACTTGGCTATCACTTGGTTTCCAAACAACAACATTTCCCATCATGGCAGCACTTGCAGGTAAATTGGCGGCAATTGCGGTAAAGTTGAACGGCGTAATTGCATATACAAATCCTTCCAAAGGACGGTATTCCAAACGGTTCCAAACCGTTGAATCCGAATTGGGTTGGTCATTATAAATTTGAGTCATAAACTCAACATTGAAACGCAAAAAGTCAATCAATTCGCAGGAAGCGTCAATTTCGGCCTGATGAATGGTTTTGGATTGTGCAATCATCGTTGCAGCATTAATTCTGGCGCGATAGGGTCCGGCGATTAATTCGGCGGCTTTCAAGAAAATAGCGGCTCGTTGTTCCCAAGCCATATTTGCCCATGCTTTTTTTGAGGCTAATGCATTTGAAATCGCTTTTTCAACATGCATTTTTTCTGCCAAATGATAGGTTCCAACGATGTGTTTGTGGTCATGTGGCGCGGTCATGTTTTGGGTATTTCCCGTTTTGATTTCTTCGCTGCCAATGTATAAAGGAACGTCAATTTTTGAATTCCACATTTCTTTATAAGCGGAAAGTACTGCCGCTCGTTCTGGCGAATTTGGTGCGTATGATTTTACGGGTTCGTTGACCGCTTTTGGAACATGAAAAAAACCTTTTAGCATGATATTTCATTTAAAATATTAGAAAATATAGTAGCAACAAATGGTCGCTTTTTTTACAAAAGTACAAATCAAAATCTGATAATTGGTAGTTTCTTATTTAGAAAACGGGATAAAAACAGACTCAATTTCTAATTTAACGCATAAGGAGCGCTCAATCGGAAGGAAGGAACAACCACGCGAAAATTGCGAGTCGTAGTAAAATTAATCATGTTGAAATAACCGCGCATTGCACCAAATGGGGAAGAAAGCAAACAGCCGGAACTGTATTTGTGGCTTTCGCCAGGTTTCAAAACGGGTTTTTTGCCAATCACGCCTTCGCCATCAACCATTTCCATGCTGGTTAATGAGTCGAAGATTTCCCAATGCCGCGTAATGAGTTGAACGGAATCTTTGCTGTGATTTTCGATGGTGATTTCATAACTAAAGGCA
>CAIMBK010000061.1 GCA_903839195.1 uncultured Bacteroidota bacterium
CACAGAGAATTTCATGATCCAAATGTCGTTCAAGTTTCCACTTTGCTTTCCATAAAAACAGGAGGTTGCCCAGAAGATTGTGGTTATTGTCCCCAAGCTGCTCGTTATCACACCGATATTGAAGGTAATGATTTAATGTCGGTAAGTCAAGTAAAAGCACAAGCTTTACGCGCAAAATCAAGTGGTTCTTCGCGAGTTTGTATGGGTGCCGCATGGCGAAATGTAAAAGACGGACCTGAATTTGATCAAGTTTTAGAAATGGTGCGCACCATTAATAAATTGGATATGGAAGTTTGTTGTACGCTAGGAATGATTACCGAAAACCAAGCCCATCGACTTGCAGAAGCTGGTTTATATGCCTATAATCACAATTTAGATACCTCTGAAGAATATTATAAAGAAGTAATTTCTACTCGCGGATTTGAAGACCGTTTAGAAACCATCGAAAACGTTCGTAAAACCAATGTAACGGTTTGTAGCGGCGGCATTATCGGAATGGGAGAAAGTATTGAAGACCGCGCCGGAATGCTAGTAGCGCTTTCTACATTAAATCCACAACCCGAATCGGTGCCAATAAACGCGCTAGTTGCCGTGGAAGGAACACCGATGGAAGAAGAAAAACCAGTCGAAATTTGGGAAATGATTCGTATGGTGGCAACCACCAGAATTATCATGCCCGAAACCCAAGTGCGACTTTCTGCAGGAAGAACGAACATGAGTCGCGAAGGACAAGCCATGTGTTTCTTTGCAGGAGCCAATTCTATTTTTGCAGGTGATAAATTACTTACAACCCCAAATCCCGATGTAAATGAAGACATGAAAATGTTCGAAACTTTGGGTTTAATAGCACAGAAACCTTTTATCAAAATAATGCAGCCCAAAACGGTTGAAGCTGCCGATTCGCAATTTCAATCTTTAGGTGAAAAACCAAAATGGACCCGACCGGAACACAAAATTGAAAGAAACTTAGAAGCTTCAGGAAAGAAAAAATAATTTCCTATCGTATAAAAACAAATCCCGAAACCAATCGGGATTTTTTTATCTTTAGCTTTTAAAATATATGATTTTCTCACATGGATAAAAAGAAATCTACTTATTGTTCTTTGGAAGAAGCCACGCAAAAACTCGAATATTATTGCAGCTATCAAGACCGCTGCCATAAAGAAGTCGAGGAAAAATTGCGTTCTTTGAATATGATTTCGCAAGCATCCGAGCAAATAATTGGGCATTTGATCGAGCATAATTTTCTCAATGAAGAACGATTTGCTTGTAGTTTTGCGCGGGGAAAACACCGCATCAAGCATTGGGGAAAAATCAGAATTATCAACGAATTGAAGTTTCGAAAAATCTCGAAATACAACATCGATTCTGCCTTAAAAGAAATTAGTTTAGAAGAATATTCAACAACATTTCACCAACTTTCCGAACGCCATTGGGAATCAATTAATGAAAGAAATTTGAACAAAAAGAAAAAGAAATTTTGCGATTTTTTACTCCGAAAAGGATTTGAAAGTCAATTAATTTATGAGAAAATGAACGATTTAATTAGAGAATAATTACGCTTTTGACAATAAAATACTCACGGCATTTCCGCCAAAACCAACCGCATTAACCAATACTTTTCGGATCGATTTCACTTCCGATTTCACTTCCGTAAATGGAACTCCGACAAATTGATTGTGTTGCATCATAAGAATCGCCATTTCAATACTCAACATTCCTGAAGCGCCAAAAGTGTGTCCGATTTTCCATTTATTGGTCGTCAATAATGGAAGGTTTTCGCCAAACACTTTTTGGATGGCTTTCCATTCGGTTAAATCGCCCGTTTTGGTTCCTGGCGCGTGCATCACGATGACGTCAACGTCTTCCAAACGAGTATTTTGTAAAGCCATTTTCATCGATTTTTGAAAACAATCGGCTTCGGCTGAAATCGAAATATTGTGTTCTAAAATTTCGGTGGCGAAACCAAAACCGTCAATGTAAGCAAGTGCCTTTTGCTTTTCTCCTTTTTCCAAACAACAAACGGCGGCGCCTTCTCCTAATATTAAGGTGTTTTTCTTTTTATCAAAATCCATTGCCCGACAAGGAAAAGCTTCGTTTTCATTGGCATAAATTTTTAAGGCTTTCATCTGCGCAACTGTAAAATCAGTGATTGGCGCCTCGCTACCGCCCACCAAAAACTTATCGGCCATTCCCGACCGAAGCCACGCAACGCCGTTTAAAACCGCATGCAACGCCGTTGAACAAGTAATAGAATGGGAAATTTCTGGCCCTTGACTTTGTAAATCATGAGCAACCCAAGAAGAAATATTTCCAAGAGTTGTGGTTGGAGAAGCTAAAGTTTGGGCTTTTCCTGTTTTTAAAAAAGTATCATAATGCTTTTCAAATAATTGGGTGGCGCCTCGAGAAGATCCAATATTAATTCCGAAGGAATCCTCCGATTTCCAGCCTGCCATTTCAATTGCTTTTCGAGAAGCCAAAATGGCAAATAACACAGAATTATCTAGCGATTTGTATTTGGAATCCGATTTTTTTAGGGTTTCAATTTCTTGTTTTGAAATAGCGTCCAATGGCGCGCCAAATGCCGATTGGGAGTCAAAATCAATTTCCTTAAAAAAATGCTGATCCGATTGGATGTTTTCCCAAATAGCGTTAGCATTGTTTCCTAAAGGCGAAATAGAAGCTATGGAAGTAATGGCGATTTTTGAATTCAATTTCTTATTTGTTTTGGATTACAAAGGTCGCAAAGTTTTTAGTTAATTGGGAATTATAAATTGTGAAATATTGGAAACCGAATCATTTTATTTATTCCAATTAAATGATTAAATGATTTCAAATGCGTTTTCAATAACAGCATAAACTTTATTCAATTGTTCGTCAGAAATAATATAAGGCGGCAAAATGTAAACGATATTTCCAACTGGTCTTAAAACAATTCCATTTTCGATAAAAAAATCATAGAGTTGGTTGCGCAAATTTCCATAATACGCTTCTTGATTTTCGGATTTAATTTCTAAAGCAAAAATAACTCCGCGCACACGAGTGGTGGCGACTTTTGGATGGTTTTTTATATGATTTTGAAAAACTAAATGTTTTTGATGGATTCTATTGATGTTGAGTTGCATTTCTGGTGTTTGCAATAATTCTAAACTTGCCAAAGCCGCTGCGCATCCAGTTGGATTTGCAGTAAAAGTGTGGCCATGAAAAAGCGCTTTATTGATATCGTCATCATAAAATCCTTCAAAAATGGCATTAGTAAAAGTGGTAATTGCCATCGGAATTGTGCCACCCGTTAAGGCTTTTGACAAGCAAATCATGTCAGGTTGGGTTTTCAAATAATCGCAAGCAAAGGTTTTTCCCGTTTTTCCGAAACCAGTCATGACTTCATCGGCAATGGTTAGCACCTTATTTTCCTGACAAATTCGAATTAATTCATCCAAGGATTCCGGTTCGTACATGACCATTCCTGCGGCGCCTTGAACTAAGGGTTCGAAAATAAATCCAGCACAATTGTTGTTATTTATCGCATTTCGCAAAGCCAAAAAACTCGCTTCTTCTTGTCCTTTTATTGGCACCGGAATCCGAACAACGTCAATAAACATGCCCTCAAAAGCTTGCGTATAAAACGAAATTCCACTGGCCGCCATGGCCGCAAAAGTATCGCCGTGAAACGCGTTTTCAAAAGCAATTAATGTTGTTTTTTGTTCGTTTTTATTATAAAAAAATTGAAAAGCTACTTTTATTGCCACTTCCACCGCGGTCGAACCATTGTCGGAAAAGAAAATCTTGTTTTGGTTTTTTGGTAAAATTTCGAGCAATTTTTCAGATAAAACTACAGCAGGTTCATGCGTAAATCCGCCAAACAAAACATGTTCTAATGTGGTTAATTGTTTGTAAATGGCATCGGCGATAAACCGATTGGAATGCCCGAACGGATTGACCCACCAAGACGCAATGGCATCAATATATTCTTTGCCGTTTTCATCCCAAAGTAACGCGCCTTCTCCTTTTACGATTGCAATCGGCGGTTTGGACGTTTTATGTTGCGTATAAGGATGCCAAATGTTTTGGCTGTCTCTTTCGGTTAAGTTCATATTATTGAAATTGATTTTTGCCATTGCTATTGAAGTTCTAACAAATTCTCTCTAAACAAATCGGCGTATTCAGAAATTACATTTTGGTCAAAATACGGTTCGTTTTCGATTCTTCCAATGCATTTTAAACCTGTTTTATTTAAAATAATGGTTTCGGTAGCGGTGTTTTCATCACCATTAAAAATAATTCCAGCAATGTTAATTTTTCTATTTTTTAATGCTTCAATGGTCAATAAAGTGTGGTTAATACTGCCTAAATAATGACGCGAAACAATAATCACTTTATAATCAGGCTGAATTAAATCAATAACCAAATCGGTATTGTTTAAAGGGACAAAAACGCCACCCGCTCCTTCAATTACAAGATGATTCGTTGTTTTTGGTTCAATTATGTTTTTTAAATCTATTGTAATTCCATCCAATTCTGCAGCCAAATGCGGACTTGCAGGCGTATTAAATTGATACGAATTTGGAAAAATTATCGACTTTGGATTTGTGATTTTTGACTTAATAAAATGACTATCGGAATTATCCAAATCTCCGGCTTGAATGGGTTTCCAATAATCGGCTTCCAGCGCTTCAGTTATTATGGCAGAAGCGATGGTTTTTCCCACATCGGTTGATATTCCTGTTATAAATAGTTTCATTTTGATTATTTAACCGCAAAGTTCGGAAAGAATTTGCAAAGTTTGCAAGGTAATTGAATTTAATATTGATTAGAAAACCAAAGCGGAAAGTAGTTTCAATACTTCGGAGATTTCTTCCTTGGAATTAAAACTATGCAAACAAAATCGCAAACGTTCTTGGCCTTCGGGAACGGTGGGAGAAAGAATCGCTTTTACATCGAACCCTTTTTCTTGAAGCTGATTAGCAATGGTTTTTACGTTTTCATTTCCAGGAATAATAGCGCATTGAATTGCCGATTTACTTCTTACAAAAATAGGTTTTAATCCCAAAAGATTCTTTTCTTGGTTGAAATGAATAATGTTTTCTCGTAGGTTTTCAAGGGCTATTTTTTCGGTTTCCAAATGCTGATAGGCCACTAAAATTGTGGCAACCGAATGCGGTGAAAGTCCCGTTGTATAAATAAAACTTCGAGCAAAATTTACCAAATAATCCGATAATTTTTGATTGCCCAAAATGGCTGCTCCGTGACAACCCAATCCTTTTCCGAAAGTCACAATTCGAGCAAAAACGAAATCTTGTAAATGCAACATTTGAATAACTCCTTGTCCATTTTGGCCAAAAACGCCCAAAGCATGGGCTTCATCAACCACTAAATGGCAATGGTATTTTTCGGATATTTTTACTAATTCCTCTAAATTGGGGCAATCGCCATCCATTGAAAAAACACTTTCGGTTACGATAAAAATGGTTGTTGGTTGTTGGTTATCGGTTGATAGTTTAAGAAGTAATCGTTCTAAATCTTCGAAATCGTTGTGTTTGAATTTGTAGGATTTGGCGTTCGAAAGTTGAATTCCGTCCCGAATGGAAGCGTGTGATAATTCATCAAACAAAATCAAATCGCCTTTTTGTGGCACGGTGCTAAAAAATCCAACATTGGCATCGTAGCCCGAATTGAAAATTAAGGCACTTTCTACTTGGTGGAATTTTGCAATATGATTCTCTGCTTCTTGGTATGTTTTATGATTACCAGACAATAATCTAGAGCCGGTGGCGCCGTTTTGAATAATTTTATTTTCAATTAAATAGGAATGCGTTTCATGGAAAATAGCTTCCGATTTCGCAAAACCTATGTAATCATTGGAAGCAAAATCGATTCGATTATTGGGCAAAGCCAGTTTCCTCAAGGAATTGTTTTCAATTCGTTGTTCTAATTTAGAAGTTAGTGCTTTTGGAAATTGTTTCATAGGCTACAAAAGTAAGCAACTTTTATTTGTTGGTATTTATTGATTTAACATTGTTTTATAGTAATTTATTATTGTTTATCAATAATTTTTATATATTTGTACCAAACTTTAAAACATTATTGTTATGAAAAAATTACCAAAATTAAAAATGTCATGGGATATTTTACTTAGCGTTTATACAATGCTTACTATCATTTCAACAGCATTGCTTTTGGTTGCACTCTTTTTTAACGATTTGCCAAATATAAACTCTTTAATCGGAGAAAATAAAATCAGTGCTATCGACAATTATATTAGAATCTTAGTTGTTCTAATGGCGGTTGGCAATGTAATGTACATCATAGTCCTATTTAAACTTAAAAAATTAATTGATTTGTTTATGAACAATCATTTTTTTACAAACGGCTCTATTAACTTACTCAAACAAATTGGGAGTTATCTAAGTTATTCTACTTTGCTTATATATATGCCGAGTTACCTCTACAATACCTTTATTAGCTTTGGGAACACAAGTGGAGTTTTCGCACAAAGTCTTAGCAAAACTGCATTCCTATTTTTTATATTACTAGGGGTGTTTTTCCTAATTTTAAGCTATATTTTTGAGGAAGCAAAAACGATAAAGGAAGAAAATGATTTAACAGTATAAATTATGAAAAGTAAATCAACTTACATTTTAAAAATATTAAACGTTATCTCTTGGATAGTTTTTATAGGACTTTGTATAAAGGCAGGTGCGCTTTTGTATTCCTATTGGGTAAGTATGTATCTCAACGAGATTGCCGCTAAAAACCTATATTTGGGATTGAATTTATTTCAATTAAAAAGTTTTAGCGAAGGAGATTACTCGGCATTAGTTTTATGTATTATTGCTATTACAATAGCACAAGCCTTACTATTTTATACCGTAATTCAAATTTTCCAAAAAATCAATTTCATTAGTCCATTTCACGAGACCATAAGTAAATTGATAAATAAAATGAGTTTAATTTCTTTAATAATAGGGCTTTTGAGCGAATTAACTGTGGCTTACTCTGAAAGATTTAGCGGCAGAGGAATGGACTTTCCTCATTTGACTGAGTATATCGGGCTCGGAAGTGCTTTTCTGTTTTTTGCAGGGATATTGTATTTTATTTCACATCTTTTTTTAAGAGGGATTGAACTTCAACAAGAAAACGAATTAACAATATAACTATGGCAATCATTGTAAACCTTGATGTCATGCTTGCCAAAAGGAAAATGCGATCCAATGAATTAGCAGATCGAATTGGAATTACTACTGCAAATCTATCGATATTAAAAACAGGGAAAGCAAAAGCCATTCGGTTTTCGACTTTAGAAATGATTTGTAAAGTCTTAGAATGTCAGCCAGGTGATATAATGGAATATGTAAATGAAAAAGAAAAACCCTTTTAGAGAAATTCTAAAAGGGTTTCAATCTTATTTGTTAAATGTTTTAATCCACCAAAACAATCACTTTATTATCTTTCATTTCGATAGTTCCCGATTGGATTCCAAGGGTGAAATTTTGATCGTTTAGTTTGGTGAATTTATCGGCTACTTCTTTTCCGAAATCGAAAGTTGTTGCTGTAATTTTTACCAATCCAGCTCCTAAAGTTGAAACAATTGGGGCGTGATTATTCAAAATTTGAAAACTTCCGCTAATTCCTGGCAAATGTACCGAAGTTACTTCGCCTGAAAATAATTTTGCTTCTGGAGATACTATTTCTAAAATCATAATTTTTGAGTTATGAATTATGAGTTATGAATTATGAATTTTTGGAAACTTATAACTTATAACTTATAATTTTATTAGGCTTCTGCCAACATTTTTTCTCCTGCTTCGATAGCGTCTTCAATAGTTCCTTTTAGGTTGAAAGCGGCTTCTGGCAAGTGATCTAATTCGCCATCAATAATCATATTGAATCCTTTGATGGTATCTTTGATGTCTACTAAAACTCCTTTTAATCCTGTAAATTGTTCCGCAACATGGAAAGGTTGTGACAAGAAACGTTGTACACGACGCGCTCTTGAAACGGCCAATTTATCTTCTTCTGATAATTCTTCCATACCAAGAATCGCAATAATATCTTGCAATTGTTTGTATTTTTGAAGGATTTCTTTTACTCTTTGTGCGCAGTCATAATGCTCATCACCAAGAATTTGAGGCGTTAATATTCTAGAAGTAGAATCCAATGGATCCACCGCTGGATAAATTCCTAATTCGGCAATTTTACGAGACAATACGGTTGTAGCATCCAAGTGAGCAAACGTTGTTGCTGGAGCTGGATCGGTTAAATCATCCGCAGGAACATAAACCGCTTGAACAGAAGTAATAGATCCTTTATTTGTTGAAGTAATTCGTTCTTGCATCGCCCCCATTTCGGTTGCTAATGTTGGTTGGTATCCTACCGCAGATGGCATACGACCTAAAAGAGCCGAAACCTCAGAACCTGCTTGTGTAAAACGGAAGATATTGTCAACAAAGAAAAGAACATCTTTTCCTTGATCTGACCCTGCGCCATCACGGAAATATTCTGCGATTGACAATCCAGAAAGTGCCACACGTGCACGAGCTCCTGGAGGCTCATTCATTTGACCAAAAACGAAAGTCGCTTTAGACTCTCTCATTCCTGGCATATCTACTTTGGATAAATCCCATCCACCTTCTTCCATAGAGTGCATGAATTCTTCTCCGTATTTTATAATTCCTGACTCCAACATTTCACGAAGTAAGTCATTTCCTTCACGTGTTCTTTCTCCTACTCCTGCGAATACAGAAAGTCCACCGTGACCTTTTGCTATATTGTTGATTAATTCTTGAATCAAAACTGTTTTTCCAACACCCGCACCACCGAACAATCCAATTTTACCCCCTTTTGAGTACGGTTCAATTAAATCGATTACTTTGATTCCTGTGAATAACACTTCGGATGACGTTGATAAATCTTCGAATTTTGGTGCTTGACGGTGAATTGACATTCCGTTTTCGCCTGATTTTGGTAAATCACCTAAACCATCAATTGCATCTCCAATTACGTTGAACAAACGTCCGTAAACATCTGGTCCAATTGGCATTTTGATAGGGTTTCCGGTTCCCACTACTTCATATCCTCTGCTTAAACCATCTGTTGAGTCCATAGAAATGGTACGAACGGTATTTTCCCCGATATGTGATTGAACTTCAAGTACTAATAAAGTTCCGTCTTTTTTTGTGATTTCTAATGAATCATAAATTTTTGGAAGTTCAACATCTTTTCCGTTGAATACTACATCCACAACTGGTCCGATGATTTGTGCAACTTTTCCGATTACTTTTGACATTGCTTATGAATTTAAATATAGCTAATTCGATTTAAAAGAGTGGTCTCTTTTTCAGAGTGCAAAGATAAATTTTTATAATCAAAAATCAATATTATTTTTTGAAAAAAGTATGATTTTTTACGAATTCCGTCAGCGGTTGAAATTTGTACCAATAAAAGTGATTTAAAAACAAAAAACCATCCTGTTCAAAGGATGGTTTTGAAATATAAAATGTATTGTTTTTTTATAATACTGGAGGAAACATAATTCTATAATCATAAAGGCTTACCCCTTTTAAATTAGAACCATATTTTGCATTAATTGCTTTAATAAATTCATTAGCTATCAACGCATAACCTCTTGGGCTAGGGTGAACACCGTCTAATGAGAAGGCGCCGCCTGAAACATACTTAGAAGTTAGGGTGTAACCATTAGAATATATACCCTTTGTGCTTAATTGTGTCATTGTTTCTCTGGCGTCATAAATAGCTAAGTTATTATTAGCGGCAGCAGTTTCAATAGTTGTATTATAAGCATCTGTAGCTGTTTTAATTTCAGCAACTTCTGTAGGAATTAAAATATATCTGTCTGGCATAGGAAAAGTAACCCCTAATTGATTTAACGAGGTAGACGGTGAAACGACCCCGTCAAGAGCTGTAGTTGGTGCTTTTCCAATTCTTGAACTTGCACTTAAACAAATTAAATCTGTAGATTTTGTTTGCCTCGCTTGACCAAAAATTGCGCCTAAAGCTGATGCCATTGGCTGACTTACGCCACCTCCCATTAATACTTGAGTTAATAGAGTTGATAAATCATCTAACGTTTCATCTTTCATTAACATTGGATTGTTCCCAGTTGTTGAAAGTAAATTTATTCTATCTCCTTGCCCTAAATAAGCCAATGCATTATGTAGCGGTCCATATAATGACGCATTTAACGTACCTACCTGATTAACACCGTTTACAGTCAAATTATCTTGAGTCAACTGATTGTATTTTATTACATAAAAATACGGTAATGAAGTTGCGTATGGCAAATTAGCAATAACGCCTTTTCTTCCACCCGCAGTTAATTTAGATATTAGAGAATTGTATGCTCCATCAAAAGTAGCTGTAGGTGTTAATGGATTTACAGTTGCATCTCCACCGGCAGTTGCGTATCCCAATTCGTCATTACCCCCAATCCAAAGTGAAAAGAAAGTCGGGTTTTGAGCAACCGCATCGTCAACAATTGTTGCCATTGGATTAGACGCAAAACGAGCAAAGTATGGATTTCCCATTGAGCTTCCATAACCAGGATAATCCAAATGAATACATTTAGCACCCGGAATCCCCATATTATTAAACGGACCCGTAAGAATAGTTGCCTGGTTTGTTGAAGCAAATTGGCTGTAAGGCGGTAATGCAACTGAAGATGGAGAAGGGGATCCGGTTGGAGTTGTTGGTGGGGCTAAATACAATCTTGGAGTATAGGTAGTGCTCCCTAAAAACCCTCCGACATTGTCAGACATTAAAGGTGTTGTAAAAGCTCCGCCGCCAACAAGTGAAAATTGTTGGGCTAAAATGTTAGGATATGCTCCGTTTTGGCCTTCGATAAATAATGCGTTATCACTAAATCCTGCTGCAAAAGAATCGCCTAATGCTACATATTTTGAAAAATCTGCAGTCCCTGCGGTTAACGGTGAACCATCCGATGATGATGGATCTACTGATTCATCATCCGTGCTACATGCTACAAAAGTTAAAGAAACTAATAGTAGCCATTTGAAATTTTTTATCATAATCTTATGTTTTTATATTAATTAATTACGGGTTGATTGTCCAAGAAGCAAAAATTTGTTTTCCGATTGCTCCGGCTCCCAATACTTGTACATATTCTTTTCCTCCTAAATTTGCAGCACCAACTTTTAATGTTGATTTCAATTTAGGGAAACTATAATTTATTTGCGCATCAATTACAGTTGCTTCGTATATCGTGCCTTCAACCATTGTTGATTGCCATAAATACTCGCTATTCCATCTTCCACTTACATTGAAACCTAGGTTTTTGAATAATTTTTCATTTCCAAGAGACGCTTTCACCCTGTGTTTCGGAGTGTTAAACTGCGGATCAAAACTTGGGTCTTCTGTTTGATCGCATTTAAATTCAGCAAAGTTATAATTTACTCCAAATTCAAAATCTTTGTATACTTTTTTAGACAATCCGATTCCAAAACCAAGTGATTTTATGTCCATTTTGGTGTTGGTATACAATTGATACGCTCTGAAATCTCCACTTCCTAGTGCTGATAAAGATTGGTAATAAGTCGGGTCAGTTACTGGTGAGTTTACCGGATCTGGATTGTTCATTGTTGTTCCGTAAAAAGGCGCAACTACATTTGAGTTTCCAATAAAATCTTTGTAAGCGTTGTAATATCCATTAATATCAACGGATACATCATTGAAAACTGAGCGATACCCTAATTCAATTGCTTGAACTTGTTCTGGTTTTACATAATTATAATCTGTTTTTTTCAAATCGGCAAAATTTCCGGTTGATTTAAATGTAGTTACAGAAGCTGCTGTGTAGGAATTGTTGTAGGCGTTTAGACCTGTCATCACAACATCTGTTCCAGATGAAGAAGGTAATGTTTCTGTATATCTTGTTAAATTATCTGGAGCAGAACCAAGAAGCACAGCGCTTCCTACATTGAACCCAATGTATTGGTCTTGTGTAGAAGGGTTTCTGAAACCAGTTTGGAAAGAGGCTCTAAAATTGTGTTTTTTAGCCGCGTCCGCAGAATAAACCATTGAAACTCTTGGAGAGAAACTTCCATCAAAATTTTGAGATTTATCATAACGAACGGAACCCGAAAGTTTTAATCGATCTTCCATCAATTTTTTAGTTATTTGAGAATAAACTCCATATTCATTATAATAAATAGGGCCATTGGCATCAGTATAAATTCGACCATGAGAATTCAATTGGTATTGTCTGAATGAACCCCCAACTTGAACCTCTGCCACTTTAATTACATCTTTAAGATTGTAATTCGCATCCGAATGATAAATTCTAGAATTGTCAACCAATTTTGATCCCGACAACACGCTTGCTTCTGCGGTTACTTTATCAAAAGCAGCCTTAAATTCTGGCGAACCTGCTTCATGTCTAACTCCATTGGGGCCACCAGTGTTTGCAGGGCTTAATCCCAAACCAATTGGTGAAATATTATTGTCTGCAAAATTTCTTGCTCCTGCATGTGCTTGTTCTGGTGTTTGTCCTAAATACAAAGTTGACCCCGCATACGCTGTTCCATAATCTGTAAACCAGTTTCTATCTGTTTTCCACTCTCTATTTATATTTATAGCCGTAAATGTCATGTCATAAGAACTTCCTCCGTCTTCCGTTGTGGTGTATCCTCTAACAAAGAAGTTTTTTCCTTTGAATTCCAATTTATGTTGTTGCATAAAAAAGTTATTCAAATAATATCTGTTGGCGCCTTGATAAACGGCATTTCCAAAACCAAATTTACTTTGCCAAATCACTTCAAGATTTTCATTTCCAAAAGGTCGTGCATGAAATGAAAAATCAATTTTAGCATTTGTTGCTTTGTTATCAGTTAACTCCGTTTCTTTATAACCAGTTCTCGATACTTTATCGCTTGGTAAAGTTGGAGCAGGTATAACTGATGCAGCCTCATCTCCATAAGTATTTATACCATCATATCCATAATGACTTCTGTCTCTTCCGGCAACCGTTTTGTCATTATAATTTGTAGCATACCAATCGGTTCCACTCATATAAGTAAAATTGGCTTTTGCTGCAAAATATTTACTGAAAGCATGAGCAACTCTGAACCCATAATCTCTATAATCATTAGATCCAGCAGCTTCTTGGCTCGTTTGACCAAATTTTGCATAAGCGGTAACGCCTTGACTTGTGAATGGGCTTTTGCTATTCATAAATAAAATTCCGTTGAACGCATTTGCTCCATACAAAGCAGAAGAAGCACCTGGCAATAACTCAACACTTTGAACATCAATTTCAGAAATCCCTATCATGTTTCCTAAAACAAAGTTTAAAAGAGGCGAAGAGTTGTCCATTCCATCAACCAATTGCATGAAACGAACGTTTGCAACTGTTGCAAAACCACGCGTGTTGATTGATTTGAAAGACATGCTACTCGTGTTCATTTGAACTTCTTTTAAGTTTTCTAACCCATCATAAAAAGAAGGAGATGCCGTCTTTTTGATGTCTTGAATACTCATTCTTTCAATAGTTACTGGAGATTCCAAAACACGCTCTGGTGTTCTAGAGGCAGAAACTACAATTTCGTTCAATTTTGTTTCTTTGTCAGCAAGCACAATGCTCACTTTTTGCGTAGAAGTAACTTCTGTTTTTGAAGTTTCAAATGCTACACTTGAAACTTCAAGGGTAATTGGAAATTTTTTGGAAGTTGTTACTGAAAACTTCCCATCGGCATCCGAAACAGAACTGGCTGAATCTCCTGCAACTTTAATGTTGGCGCCGCTAATTGGTTTTTTGTTACTGTCTGTAACTGAACCTGTTATCTTGTTTTGTGCAAAAGAAATGCTGCAAAAAAACAATGACAAAATAAGTAAATACACTCTCATTTGTTTAAATTTAGTTGGTTTAATAAAGCCAAAGTACAAATAATTTTAATATTAATAATAAAAGCGAGAAAAAATCTCGCTTTTAATAAAAATATATAGGTGTATTTGATTATTCTACGGTTACCGATTTTGCTAAATTTCTTGGCTGATCGACATTGCAGTCACGCATAACCGCAATATGGTAAGAAAGCAATTGCAAAGGAATGGTAGTTAATAATGGCGAAAGCGCATCTGATGTTTCTGGAATTTCGATTACATAGTCCGCCAAATCCCGAACTTGCGTATCTCCTTTTGTAACCACCGCAATGATTTTTCCTTTTCTAGATTTTATTTCTTGAATATTACTCACTACTTTGTCATAATGACCTTGTTTTGGAGCAATTACAACAACCGGCATGTGTTCGTCAATTAAAGCAATTGGACCGTGTTTCATTTCAGCAGCGGGGTATCCTTCGGCATGAATATAAGAGATTTCTTTCAATTTCAATGCGCCTTCCAAGGCTACAGGGAAATTATACCCTCGTCCTAAATAAAGACAATTGGGTGCGTCTTTGAATACGGCAGCAATTTCTTTAGCTTTATCGTTGGTTAGAAGTGCTTCTTCTACTTTTTCTGGAATGACTTCCAATTCTTGTAAATACCTATGAAAATCAGAATTTGACAGCGTTCCTTTAGCTTTTGCCAATCGAAGGGCGATCATTGTCAAAACAGTAATTTGTGTCGTAAATGCTTTTGTAGACGCTACTCCAATTTCTGGCCCAGCGTGCGTATAGGCTCCTGCGTGGGTTTCTCGTGATATGGAAGAACCAACAACATTACAAACTCCAAATACAAAGGCGCCTTTTTCTTTGGATAATTTTATGGCCGCTAGTGTATCGGCAGTTTCACCAGATTGTGAAATTGCAATTACGATATCGCCTTTATTGATAATTGGATTTCTATATCGAAATTCGGAAGCGTATTCAACTTCAACAGGAATTCGGGTAAATTCTTCTATTACATATTCAGCCACCAAACCAGCGTGCCAAGAAGTTCCGCAAGCTACAATCAGGATTCTATTGGCATTCAAGAATTTTTCTAAATTGTCTTCAATTCCTGCCATTTGTATCAGGCCTAAATTTGCATGAAGTCGGCCTCTATAAGTGTCTTTGATAACATTTGGTTGCTCAAAAATTTCTTTAAGCATAAAGTGTTCGTAACCGCCTTTTTCAATTTGCTCCAAATTTATTTTTAATTCTTGTATGTAAGGATCAACCAAAGAATCGTCTTTGATTTTTCTAATTTTTAATGGTTTGTGTAAACGAACAATGGCCATTTCTTCATCTTCAAGATAAATAGCATTGGAGGTATATTCTATAAATGGGGACGCATCAGATGCGATGAAATATTCATTTTCACCAACGCCAATAGCTAACGGACTTCCAAGTCGGGCAACCACAATTTCGTCTGGAGTTTTTTTGTCAAAAACACAAATCGCATACGCGCCAACCACTTGATTTAGGGCAACTTGAACGGCTTTTCCGAGTTTTAGATTTTCTTTTTTCTGAACTTCTTCAATTAAATTTGCCAACACTTCTGTGTCGGTATCGGAATGAAAAACATAGCCTCTGTTCATTAATTCCTTTTTCAATGGCGCATAGTTTTCTATGATTCCATTATGAATGATGGCTAAATCTCCTGAATTTGATAAATGGGGATGCGAGTTTACGTCGTTTGGAACGCCATGAGTGGCCCATCTGGTGTGGCCAATTCCAATAGTTCCATTAGTAGAAATTTCTGTTAATGATTTTTGTTCTAATTCAGAAACTTTCCCTTTTGTTTTGGAAAGTTTTAAATCATTTCCATCATAAAGCATAATTCCCGCGCTGTCATACCCTCGGTATTCTAATCGTTTTAAACCTTTGATTATTATTGGGTAAGCTTCTCTGTAACCGATATATCCAACAATTCCACACATAAATTTAAGTTTTTAATTAGGCTTGGTATAATAAATTTCTAGTTTTAATCTTTTGGCGTAATTTGGGTCTCCAACCGGAATGTTATTTCCAAACAAAACCGTTCCTAAAGGATTAATTACGGAAGATAATGGGGTCCGATCGACTGGAATTCCTGTCAAAGTTGGGGTTTTTAATTTGGCCGATGTTACGGTTGCTATGGCTTCTGTAACAACCAATCCCAATCTGATATTTGTAGAATCTTTGTTTATAAGATTTCTAATATGATTGGTTAATCGTATTTTATATTGATACCCTCTTTTATTTCCAGTGGTTGCTTTTTCTATAATTCCTCCATGAATTGCTTTGTTAAATTTTGGAATTGAATTTAATGAAATATCGGTATAATAGTCAATAATTGGGCGTTTGTTATTTAAATCATAAAGATAGATTCTATTAGGCTCTGAAGCTCCTGAAATGGCAGAAGAATCAATTGAAAATATTAGATTGGCTTCGTTTACCAATAATTTTTGCCCGTTGGAAGGATTTCTCAAATCGTCTAATTCATCGGAAACGCCATTAGGTCCTGAGGTAGGATTTCCATCCGTATCAAATCCTCGAATATCTGTTTCTCCAAAAAGCGAAATAACCGCCATGGAGCCAGCGCCTCCTTTTAGAAACAACTTAGAATCGCCTTGAGCGGTATTAATTCCTGAAGTGATATTGGTAACATATTCATTGGAATAATCATTTTCAAAGACATTTACAGTATTTCCAGCAAGATTCAGAATTAATGTTTTTTCTTCTGTGGTAATCGTTCCATCGGTTGCTGTAATGGATACATTATAGGTAATTGTAATTTTCCCTTTTTTGAAATCAAGCATGGCTAAACTTCCTTGTTCGGGAGAATCCGAATTTGCTTCTGTTTTAAAATACAAACCTCTAAAATATTCTTTAAAGACATTGTTGTTTATTAATTTTCCTGCAGTTGATCCGTTGAAAATTTTGTCTTGAAAGAAACTTTTTCTAAGATTTAATCGCATTCCTGGAGCCGTTCTTGTGTCAACGGTTTGGGTTCCGTCAACCGTTTTGTAGGTTTTTAATTCTTCATTACTAAAGAAAAACGCATCGTTTTGACTTGGCGAATCGGCATCGTCATTCAATCGGTCTGGATTTTTATTAGCATCAAAATTGGGTCCGTCGCCAGAATAATATTTTTGAACGTCTTCAAAGCCTGTTGCGGCATCTAAATCTCTTAAATAATATTTCGATTCATAAACGCTCAACTTTATTTTTGAACTTCCGTAAATAGAATCCAATTCATAAGTATGGTCGCCCGTTGTTGCGTCTGTATTGGTCAATGTGCTATAATATGGTAGCGAAAGCTCTACTTTAGTAACAGTTGGATTGGTTCCAAAAGTTGGATTGGCTCCAATTAATTCTACTTGAGTAACGACGCTAGCTTTGGTTTTTCCAAAAAAGGGATTGTTATAATATCCTAAGGAATTTATTGGCAAATTATTTGATTGTACGGAGCCTAAATTTTGATTATAAGCAACTAAAGTATGGGTGTCATCTTTTATTAGTCCGTAATGATCGTCTCCAATAATGGAAGACCCAATTTCGTTAAAGTCTTTATCGCAGGAAGAAAAAATCACCACAAACATCACAAAAAGCATGTATTTCAAAAACGAATTATTTTGCATAATTAACTGTAAATAAATATTATAGAACTGTTTCTTTATAGAAATTTGTATACGTTTCGGCAAATTTCTCTTTCGGTGTGAAAGGTAAAAAAGGTTTTTCCGAAGATTCTATAAATTTTGTTAAACTTGAAGAAACGTTTTCCGAAGCGATGATTACGGCATCCGAATGAAGAATCGAAGCTTTGATAATGCTTTCATAATCAGCTGTTTTCAATAATGAAACGGCCTGTTCTGGAATCCCGTCAAATGTCACTTTATTGATCATTTCTGGATTTAATTTTCCTTCAAAAGATTGACTATATACCGAAGTCACGATTTTTGTTTCAGAAAAAAGCGCTTCGTCTTTATAATAATGTTTCAAATAAATAGGCAATAATGCTGCCATCCAACCATGAACATGAATAATATCGGGAACCCAGTTGAGTTTTTTTACAGTTTCAACTACGCCTTTTGCAAAAAAGATAGCACGTTCGTCGTTGTCTGGAAACAAAATTCCTTCTTCGTCTGTAAAAGTTGCTTTCCTTTTGAAATACTCATCATTATCTATAAAATAAACTTGAATTCGTTCTTTTGGGATTGATGCTACCTTGATAATCAAAGGCATATCCAAATCGTTAACGACTAAATTCATCCCCGACAAACGAATTACTTCGTGCAATTGATGTCTTCGCTCATTTATATTGCCATATCTTGGCATGAAAATTCTAATTTGCCCTCCTTGATCATTGATCATCTTTGGCACGTCATATGACATTAGAGAAACCTCGTTTTCAGCTAAGTAGGGCACTACTTCAGATGACACATATAATATCCTCTTATCCTCCATAATCTAATTTAGTATTATATTTTATCAATAAAAAACACGCAAAATTACGAAATTTTATGCAGTTAATAACTAATATCTTAAGTTTGCACCATATTTTAATAAAAAGTACATGCTCATTTTCGATACTCAGGAAGCAATTCGGGCGTATATAAAATCCATAACAACGGATAAAACCTCGATTGGTTTTGTGCCAACTATGGGGGCGCTTCATCTCGGGCATCTTTCGTTAATAAAGGAATCGTTACAACAAAACTCATTCACAATTGTAAGTATTTTTGTTAATCCAACGCAATTTAACAATCCGGAGGATTTGGCAAAATACCCTCGAACTTTGGAAAGCGATATCGTTAAAATAAAAACCATTAACACGGAAATTGTTGTTTTCGCTCCAAGTGTTGCCAATATTTATGAAAATCAAATTCATTCCGAACGTTTTGATTTTGATGGTTTAGAAAATCAAATGGAAGGAAAATTTAGACCCGGACATTTTGATGGCGTTGGAACCATTGTTCGAAGATTATTTGAAATAATAATGCCAACACGAGCTTATTTTGGCGAAAAAGATTTTCAACAATTACAGATTATTAGGAAAATGGTTCAAAAGAATAATCTTCCTGTACAAATAATTCAATGCCCTATTTATAGAGAATCCAATGGGCTTGCTATGAGTTCTAGAAACGAACGATTAAGCCCAAATGAGAGAGAAGAAGCGGCGGTAATTTTTCAAACATTAAAAAAAGTGAAAGCGGATTTTAACCAAAAAACCCAAGCTGAAATTACTACATGGGTGCATCACGTTTTCGAAAAACATCCCTCAATTAACCTAGAATATTTTCAAATTGCGGACGAAGCCACTTTATTACCTTCTGAAAACGAACAAAACAATTATAAATATCGAGCATTTATTGCGGTTTTTATCAACAACATTCGATTGATTGATACTATTTCATTAAATTAATTACCTTTGTACCATGCAAATTCAAGTAGTAAAATCTAAAATTCATCGCGTTACCGTTACGGGCGCCGATTTAAATTATATCGGAAGCATCACTATTGACGAAGCTTTGATGGAAGCGTCAAATATTATTGAAGGCGAAAAAGTTTCAATTGTAAACATCAACAACGGCGAACGTCTTGAAACCTACGTCATCAAAGGAAATCGCAATAGTGGCGAAATTACTTTGAACGGTCCCGCTGCTAGAAAAGTTCAAAAAGGCGATATCATCATCATTATTTCCTACGGAATTTTGGATTTTGAAGAAGCCAAAACGTTCAAACCTTCTTTGGTTTTCCCAAATGAAAAAGACAATTCATTGACTTAGATTTTGACTTTCCCTAAATGAAAATATCCTCACAAAAAAATACACAAATCGGCAAATGGCTTTCCATTACAATTCCGTTACTTTTGGGTGTTTTTCTGGTACTTTATTCTTATTATTCTTTTACTCCCGAGCAACTTTCAACCATCACAAAACATTTTGAAAACGCGAATTACAACTACATTGTAATCACGTTATTTATTGCCTTATTGGGTGGCGCTTCAAGAGCTTATCGTTGGAAATTTTCGTTGGAACACATGGGTTATAAAACCTCTTTTACGAATAATTTTATGGCCGTTTCTATTGGCTATTTAATAAACATGACCATTCCACGATCTGGGGAAATTTCGAGAGCATTAATTATAAAAAAATATGAAAACGTTCCATTTGACAAAGCATTTGGAACCATTGTTGCCGAAAGAATTATCGATTTAATCGTGCTTTTGTTTTTTATTATTCTTGCTTTTTTTCTTCAATTTGATGTCGTAAAAGCCTTTGTAATTGATAAAATTCCTTTTGAAAAAATAATAGCGCTAGTGGTTTTTGGAATAATTTCGCTTCTAATTGCCGTTTTGTTATTTCTTTATTCAAAATGGCCAATAATTGCCTCTATTAAACTTAAAATTTCGGGACTAAAAGAAGGTCTTTTGAGCATTTTTCACATGAAGAAAAAATGGCAATATTTATTTCATACTTCCTTTATTTGGTTTTCCTATATATTGATGTTTTATATTGGGATTTTTGTCATTTCAGAAACAAGCAATATTGGTATTGGCGCCGTAGTTACATCCTTTGTTGTGGGAAGTATCGCCATCGCATTTACAAACAGCGGTTTTGGTTCTTACCCATTTCTGATTGCAAAAATTCTTTTATTTTATAATGTTTCCGAAACTGCCGGAAGTGCTTTTGGTTGGATTATTTGGACATCGCAACTCTTTTTGGTTTTGCTTTTGGGCACCCTGTCATTTTTACTACTTCCTATTATCAACAGAAAAAAATAATTTAGTATCTTGCTTGACTATAATTTGGCAATGTCATTTTATTAAATCAACGTACAAAAGATGAAAAAACAATTATTATTTTTCTTTATGGCAATCCCGTTTTTGGGGTTTTCACAAAAAACAACCGATACCATTCATTCGCAAAAACTTAATGAAGATCGAGAAATTACAATTTCGCTTCCTTTTTCTTATGCCCAAAATAAAACAAAAAAATACCCACTTCTTATCATTCTTGACGGCGATTACTTATTAGATCCTTTTGAAGGCGCTTTAAAATATGGCGCTTATTGGGATGATATGCCCGAAGTTATTATTGTAGGAATTACCCAAAACCAAAAAAACGAACGCGAGTCGGATTGTACAATTGATCAAGAGACGGGACTTCCTGAAGAAAAAGGAGAGGCGTTTTTTGAATTTATTGGTTTGGAATTATTCCCCTACTTGCAAAAAAATTACCGAACGGCGCCTTTCAAAATTATTGCGGGTCATGATGTAACTGCAGGATTTCTGAATTTTTATTTATACAAAGACAACCCTTTGTTTAATGGCTATATTTCTTTAAGTCCAGATCTTGCAACTGGAATGGAAGAAAACATTCCAGCCCGATTAGCATTAGCCAAACAACCGCTTTTTTATTACCATTCCACGGCTGATGGCGATTTGAAAAGTACTCAAAAACAAATCATTCGGATGGATAGTATTGCCAAAGAAATAAAAAATTCAAACGTAAATTACCGGTTTGATAATTTTATTGGCGATTCGCATTATTCACTTGTAATTCAGTCAATCCCAAAGGTTTTGTATCAATTTTTCAGTGTGTATCAACCGATTTCAATTCCGGAATATAATGATAAAATTGCCGTTCTTCCTTCTGGATATGTTGATTATTTAATAAAGAAATATGAGGTTGTTGAAAAAGTATTAGGTCTAAAAGCCACAATCCGAATCAATGATTTTCAGGCCATTGAAGCCGCAATTTTACAAAACAAAGCGTATGATGAATTGAAAGATTTGTCTGCATTAGCCAATAAAAATTATCCAAAAAGCATGTTGGCCGATTATGAATTAGCGCTTATGTTTGAAAAGAAAGAAGACTTTAAAAGCGCTTTAAAATCGTATCAAGTGGCTTATCAAAAACAAGAAATTGGCGTTTTGACCAAAAAAATGATGCTCGAAAAAATGGAATATTTTAAAAAATTCGTTGCAACGAAAAAAAATAAAGTAGAAGAAGAACAACCAATTCCCGAAACAACAAAAACAAACTAATGGCCAAACTAAAAACATCTTTTTTCTGTCAAAGTTGTGGCACGCAATATGCCAAATGGCAAGGACAATGTAATGCGTGCAAAGAATGGAATACGATCGTAGAAGAAATTATCCAAAAAGAAGAAAAAGCGGCTTGGAAATCGAACACTTCAGAAGTTAAAAAAGCGTCAAAACCTTTGAAAATTAAAGAAATTGATTCCACGCAAGAAATTCGTTTGGACACTTGCGACGGGGAATTAAATCGAGTGCTTGGTGGCGGAATCGTTCCGGGTTCCTTGATTTTATTAGGCGGCGAACCTGGAATCGGAAAAAGCACTTTGCTGCTCCAAATTTCTTTAAAATTACCCTACAAAACGCTTTACGTTTCGGGCGAAGAAAGTCAAAAACAAATAAAAATGCGGGCCGAAAGAATTACGCCAAATGGCGATAATTGCTATATTTTAACCGAAACAAAAACGCAAAATATTTTCCGACAAATCGAAGAAATCGAACCCGAAATTGTCATCATCGATTCCATTCAAACTTTGCATACGGACTATATCGAATCGGCGGCGGGAAGTATTTCGCAAATTCGTGAAACAACTGCCGAACTTATAAAATTTGCCAAAGAAACCAATGTACCTGTAATTTTAATTGGCCACATTACCAAAGACGGAAATATCGCTGGCCCAAAAATATTGGAACACATGGTCGACACCGTTTTGCAATTTGAAGGCGATCGAAATCATGTTTATAGAATCTTGCGCTCGTTAAAAAACCGCTTTGGTTCCACCGCAGAAATTGGCATCTACGAAATGCAAGGAAGCGGTTTGCGAGAAGTCGCCAATCCTTCGGAAATCTTAATTTCTCATACCGATTCGGTGCTTTCAGGAACTGCAATTGCTACAACTTTAGAAGGAATGCGTCCCTTAATGATTGAAATTCAAGCGCTCGTGAGTTCAGCGGTATACGGAACGCCCCAACGAAGCACGACGGGTTATAACGCAAAAAGATTGAACATGATTTTGGCGGTTTTAGAAAAAAGAGCTGGTTTTCATTTGGGTTCAAAAGATGTATTTCTAAATGTGACAGGGGGAATTTCTGTTGATGACCCCGCAATAGATTTGGCCGTTGTTGCTGCTATTTTATCCTCAAATGAAGACATTCCTGTTGGAAAAGATTGCTGTTTTGCCGGCGAAGTTGGGCTTTCGGGCGAAATTCGTCCCGTGAACCGAATTGAACAACGCATTCAAGAAGCCGAAAAATTAGGTTTTTCGACTATTTATGTGTCCAAATACAATAAAATAGCCTTAAAAAATACCGTAATCAAAATTCAACTTGTTGGAAAAATTGAAGATGTGGTCAACCAATTGTTTGGATGATGAAAAATTGGAAACAAAAAACGCTTCGTTTTCTAAAGTATTTTGGCTTGTTTTTGGTGCTAACAATTGGTGCTGCTTTTGTCTTTCGTGATGCGCTACTTCAAAAAGCAATTGCTAAAATTCAAAATAAATTAGAAGTTGATTATGACTGTCAATTAACCCTAAAAAAAGCAAGTTTTGTAGGAATTTCCGAAATCGATTTTGAAACTATTTCTTTGGTTCCAAAAAACGCTGACACTCTTTTTTCAATCGAAAAAATCAAAACAAAAATAGCCATTTTTCCTCTTTTAGCGGCTAATATTCAATTGAATAGTTTGGTTGTGGAAAACGGATTTATTCAGTTGATTAAAAACAAAAAAGGACGAAATTATGATGCGTTCCTCCAAAATAATTCAGAAGAAAAAACGACCAACGAAAAACGAAATTACGCCAAATCCACCTATCGATTACTTTCGAAAATCCTTAATTTAATTCCGCCGGACATGCATTTGCAAAATTTAGATTTACGAATAAATGATAAAGGCCGAAAAGTTAGCTTGCAAATGACGAGATTGGAACTAGAAAAAGAGCAATTACAAACCGAAATTTTCATAAAAACAAACACTTTCGAACAAAATTGGAACATCAATGGATTTGCCAATCCGAGAGAGAAAAAAGCCAATTTAACATTTTCTAATTCCGATAAATCGCAAATAAAAGTTCCTTATTTGGACGAGCGTTTCAATCTAATTTCCAGTTTTGACAACATTCGAATTGCTATTTCAAAAATAGAATTAGAAAGTGGCGAACTGCATATTGACGGCTTTACTTCTATTTCGAATTTTAAAGTAAATAATCCAAAAATTGCTCGAAAAGACGTTGTTTTCAATAAGGCAAAATTCGATTATCGGTTTGTTTTTGGCTCCGATTTTATGGCGATAGACAGCAGTTCGACTATTCAAATAAATGATATCGCGATTCATCCGTTTGCCGAATACAATACCGAGGAAGACACTATTTATAAATTGCAATTTCGTATTCCGAAAATGAAAGCACAACTTTTTATAAATTCGCTTCCAGGCGGCTTGTTTTCTCATTTTGAAGGGATGAAAGCCACAGGAAATTTCGATTATAAATTGATTTATAAATACAATAAAAACAAACCCATTACGCTTGTTTTTGACAGCAAACTCCAAAAAGAAAACCTTAAAATTACTCAATATGGCGAAGCCAATTTGGGGAAATTAAACGAAGATTTTACGTATCGCGCGATCGAAAATGGGGTTTCACAAAGACCCATTCTTGTTGGGACAGAAAATCCTGATTTCACGCCTTTAAACGCCATTTCTCCTTATTTGCAAAAATGCGTTTTGACTTCAGAAGACCCTTCTTTTTTCTCGCATCACGGATTTATAAATGAAGCGTTCAAGCAATCTATTTTGAAAAATATTCGTACCAAAAAATTCTCCCGAGGCGCAAGTACCATAAGTATGCAATTGATTAAAAATGTATTTCTAACACGTGAAAAAACAATTTCTCGAAAATTAGAAGAGATTTTATTAGTCTATTTACTCGAAAACAACCGAATTGCGAGCAAAGAACGCATGCTTGAAGTCTATTTTAATATTATCGAATGGGGGCCAAATGTGTATGGAATTGGCGAGGCTTCGCGTTTTTATTTCAACAAAACTCCTGCTAATTTGAATTTGAAAGAATGTCTTTTTCTGGCTTCAATTGTGCCAAAACCGAAAAAATTCATGTGGCAATTTGACGCCGACGGACTTCAAAAAGCATTCGCTAATAAGCATCAAGATTTTATTCGAAATTTGATGTTTCGACGGGGGCTTTTAACTTCAGAAGATACCATTGGGCAAAAAATACCGATGCAAATTTCGGGACTAGCGCGTTCATTCTTGAAGAAAAATCCACAAGATTCTATCGCCATTGATTCGCTTTTTATAGCGGAGCCAGAAGGTTTTTAAGGCGCTGGGTTTGGAAAAGCATTCTGAACTTTTTCAACTTCAACCATGATTTCTTCGGAAAGTGAAACGTTGATTGTATTGATGTTTTGTTCCAATTGTTGTAAGTTGGTTGCGCCAATTATTGTGCTAGTTACAAAAGGTTGTTTTTCGATAAATGCCAAAGCCAATTCGGTTAATGTCAATCCAAAATCTTTAGCAATTTCGTTATATAATCTTGTTGCTTCTCTGGTATTTTCGCTGTTATAACGCGCAAATTGTGGAAACAAATTGATTCGGGCGTTTGGATGCGATTCTCCCGTCAAGAATTTTCCCGAAAGTACCCCAAAAGCCATTGGAGAATATGCTAAAAGACCCACATTTTCTCGATAACAAATTTCGGACATTCCCACTTCAAAGCTTCTGTTTACGACGGAATACGGATTTTGAATGGTTGAAATTCGAGGTAAATTATGTTTTTTACTTTCTTCCAAAAACCGCATCATTCCCCACGGCGTTTCATTGGAAACCCCAATGTTTTTTATTTTTCCTTCTTGAATAAATCCTTGCAAGGTTTCTAAAACTTGTTGAATATTATCTTCCCAACCCTCCTCAATAATTTTGAAACCGCGTTGTCCAAAAGTGTTTGTTTTTCGTTCTGGCCAATGCAATTGATACAAATCGATATAATCCGTCTGCAATCGCTTCAAACTTTGATCCAAAGCAAATTTGATACTGGCTGGCGAAAAATCATTTTTGTCGCGCATATAAGTAAACAAAGGGTTTGGGCCTGCAATTTTGGATGCCAAAACCACTTCGTCTCTTTTTCCCGATTTTTTGAACCACGTTCCAATGATTTCCTCCGTAGAACCATAGGTTTCCTGCCTTGCTGGCACCGAATACATTTCGGCCGTATCAATAAAATTAATGCCTTTTTCGAAAGAAAAATCCAATTGAGAATGGCCTTCGGCTTCGGTGTTTTGTTGTCCAAAAGTCATCGTACCGAGACAAATTTTACTAACTTTTACATCAGTATTTGGTAGTGTGGTGTATTTCATTTTGTTTTTTAGTATAAAAAAGGCTCAAAGAAAAACTTTGAACCTTTTAATAGTGCTTTTAATTTGTATTACAATTCGTTCAACATTTTTGAAATTTCGTCTAACTTAGGCGTTAAAATAATTTCTATACGTCTGTTTTTTGCTTTTCCTTCTTGAGTGTCATTACTCATTAATGGAGCGTATTCGCCTCTTCCGGCGGCAGTTAAATTGTCTTTTTTAACCGCTTTGTTTTCGGCTAAAATATTGACAATAGCCGTAGCTCTTTTAGTCGATAAATCCCAGTTATTTTCTATTTGTCCAACGGCTCCTCCGAATTTATCGTTATCCGTATGCCCTTCAATTAAAATAGAAATATCAGGATTGTCGCCCAAAACTTTTCCTACGGCAACAACCGCTTTTTTTCCTTCGGGTCCAACGGCCCAACTTCCAGATTCAAAAAGCAATTTGTTTTCAACAGAAACATATACTTTTCCATCTTTTTGATGAACGGTAAGTCCTTTTCCTTCAAACGCTTTTAGCGATTTTGACAAGGTTTCTTTTAGTTTTTTCATTGCGGCTTCTTTAGCAGCAATCAAGCTTTCCAATTCATTCACACGGTCGGAACGGTCTTTTAAATCGGCGCTCAATTTGTTTAGGTTTGCTTTTTCGGCGGCCAATGCTTTTTCTTTGGCTTCTAATTGCGCTAATAATTCACGGTTTTTAGCCATGTTTACTTTCAAAGATTCGTCGCTGTTTTTTTCTAGAGCGGAATACGACGCTTGTAATGTTTTTAGGCTTTTGTCTGAGGCTTCAAAATCCGTGGCTAATTTATCGCGTTCGGCTTTGGTTTTTTCATAATTAGATTTTAAAGATGCAAAATCAACATCCAATTGATTTTTTGTTTTGGTAATACTATCATTTTGATCAATTAAATGACGGTTTTCTTTTTTCAAATCGGCAAACTTAGTTTCTAAGTCGGTAAATACTTTTTTTGACACACACGAAACAGTCATTGAAAGTACAATTAGGGCAAGGGCGGTTTTCTTTATCATGTTGTTTTTATTTTTAATTATTCTATTTCTACTAAAATTGGGCAATGGTCCGAATGTTTTGCTTCGGGTAAAATTACGGCTCTTTTTATATTATCGCGCAAAGGTTCGCTAACTAAATTATAATCAATACGCCATCCTTTGTTGTTATTGCGAGCGCCGGCACGATAACTCCACCAGCTATAATGATGAGGTTCCTTGTTAAAATGGCGGAAACTATCAATAAATCCGCTTTTCATAAATCCGTCTAACCACGCTCGTTCTTCGGGAAGAAAACCAGAAACAGTTTTGTTTCGAACCGGATCGTGAATGTCAATTGATTCGTGGCAAATATTATAATCCCCACAAATAATTAAATTTGGATTGGTGTTTTTTAATGTATTTACATAATTCTGAAAATCATCCATATACATGAATTTATGATCCAATCGGTCCAAATTCGTTCCCGAAGGAAGATACAAACTCATTACAGAAAACGCATCAAAATCTGCACGGATGTTTCGTCCTTCAAAATCCATGTGTTCAATTCCAGTGCCAAAAGTGATTTCGTTGGGTTTTATTTTAGATAAAATAGCCACGCCGCTATATCCTTTTTTGGTAGCCGAAAAATAATATTGATACGGATAACCCGCTTTTTCAATATCCGCGATTGGAATTTGGTCTTCGGTCGCTTTTATTTCTTGCAGGCAAATGACGTCGGGATTGGCTATTTGAAGCCATTCGATAAATCCTTTGGAGATAGCTGCCCGAATTCCGTTGACATTATAAGATATAATTCGCATTAATTATTTTATTTTCTGTTTCAAAAGTAATAAAAAAAGTAGAAAGTAAAACCTTAACAAACAAAGAAAATCAATTGTAAGGAATAGTCTTGTGAATTAGTTTTTATTTATCTTTGTTTCTTATATTAATACAAAAAATCAAATGGGTTTAGTTACTGCCAAAGAAGTTGCAAAAACAATAAATGCCGATAAATATGGAGTTTTAGGAACTTTTTTTGGGTGGATACTTATGAAAATTCTCAGGATTTCCACCTTAAACAAAGTCTATGATCGAAATCGACATTTAAAAGATGTTGGATTTTTGAATGGTATTTTGGATGATTTGCAAATTAAATTCGAAATCCCAGAAAAAGACTTTAAACGAATCCCAAAAGAAGGCGCTTACATAACAATTTCGAATCATCCTCTTGGCGGAATTGACGGCGTTTTGTTGTTGAAATTAATGCTCGAAAGAGAACCGAATTTTAAAATTATTGCGAATTTTCTTCTTCATCGAATTAGACCAGTCAAAAAATACATCATGCCGGTAAATCCTTTTGAAAATCATAAAGGAGCCCAATCCAGCGTGGTCGGAATTAAGGAAACTTTTCGGCATTTAAGTGACGGAAAACCGCTGGGAATATTCCCTGCGGGAGAAGTTTCAACCTATAAAGACGGAAAATTAATGGTTGACAAACCATGGGAAGAAGGCGCAATTAAAGTCATTCGGAAAGCCCAAGTTCCGGTAGTTCCTATTTATTTTCATGCCAAAAACAGTCGTTTGTTTTATTTGTTATCGAAAATTAGCGGCACATTACGAACCGCCAAATTGCCATCGGAAGTTTTTAGTCAAAAAAATCGTATAATTAAGGTCCGAATTGGAAAAGCAATTTCTGTCGAAGAGCAAAATGAACATAAATCGTTGGCGGACTATTCCGACTTTTTAAGACGAAAAACCTATATGTTGGCAAATCCTTATGAAAAGGAAAGTAAAAAACTAATAAACACAACCAATATCATCCCGCCAAAAAGTCCTAAAACAATTGTAATCGCTGCGAATCAGGAAAAGATGAATGAAGAAATCCTTGCGTTGCGGAATTCAGATTGTCGTTTGTTGCAAAGTAAAAACTATGAAGTGTTTTTTGCTAATGCGAGTAAAATTCCAAATTTATTGCATGAAATTGGTCGCTTGCGGGAAATTACGTTTCGGGAAGTGGGCGAAGGAACGAATGAATCGATTGATTTAGATACATTTGATAGCTATTACCATCATTTATTTTTATGGGACGAGGACGCAAAAAAAGTGGCTGGCGCTTATCGAATGGGATTGGGCGCAGAAATTTTTCCTAAGTATGGGATGAATGGTTTTTATTTGAATGATTTGTTTCGATTTGAACCCGAACTAAACGATATGATGTCCAAATCGATCGAAATGGGTCGCGCGTTTATCATTAAAGAATACCAACAAAAACCGATGCCTTTATTTTTGCTTTGGAAAGGAATTATTCACACGACGCTTCGACATCCAGAACATAAATTTCTTTTTGGCGGCGTGAGTATTAGCAATCAATTTTCGGGGTTTTCAAAATCGTTAATGATTGAATTTATGAAGTCTAATTTTTACGACCCTTATATTGCGCAATATGTTCATCCGAAAAAAGCGTATAAAGTAAAGCTGAAAGATGCCGATAAAGATTTTATTTTTGATGAAGCTGAATCCGATTTGAATAAATTCGACAAAATCATCGATGAACTGGAGCCTGGCGATTTGCGTTTGCCGGTTTTAATTAAAAAATATATCAAACAAAATGCTCGTGTAGTGGCATTTAATGTGGATCCTTTATTTAATAATTCGGTGGATGGATTGATGTATATTCGGATTGCAGATATTCCCGAAAGCACCATGAAACCCGTAATGGAAGAATTTCAGGCAGAATTGGAACGCAAACTAACCGAAAAAGGGGAAGTTTAATTGAACTTACAATTTTAAATTCAACTTTTTGATTTTATCAACGATAACTTGTGCCAATTTTTGATGACTTTCAAATGTCCATCCAGCAATATGAGGCGTCAACAAAACGTTATTTGCTTTTGCTAAATATTGAAAAGCGGCTGGTAAATTATTTTCTTGGAAAAGGGTTTCGAAAGAAGCTTTTTCGTATTCCAAAACATCCAAGCCAGCTCCTAAAATTTTTCCAGATTGTAATGCTTCGACCAAATCTTGAGTAACTACGGAATTTCCTCGGGCGGTATTTAGAAACCAAAAAGGTTTTGAAAAAGCGTTTATAAAATCGGTATTCACCATTTTGTTCGTTTCGGTTGTCAAAGGCGTATGCAAACTTAAAACATCGCTTTTTTGTTGCAATTCTTGAAGCGAAACTTGTTTGACATTTTCATCGGAAACATTGGCAAGAATATCATAGCAAATAACCTCAACATCAAAACCGCGTAGTTTTCTGGCAAACGATTTTCCCATATTTCCGTAACCAATAATTCCTATAGTTTTTCCTTCAAGTTCGTGGCCGCGATTCCCTTCGCGATTCCAAATTCCTTGTTTTACTCCAGAATTGGCTTGGTTTAAATTATTCAATAAGGATAATAACATTCCAAGCGCATGTTCGCCTACGGCATTTTGATTGCCTTCAGGCGCCGCAATAAGTTCGATGTTTTTGCTTTTGGCATATTCGCAGTCAATGCTTTCCAATCCTGCGCCAACTCGGGCAATAAATTGTAAATTGGTTGCTTTGTCGATAAATGTCTTATCAATTTTGAATCGACTTCGAATTACAATTCCGTGATATTCGTGAATTTTCGCTTCAATTTCTTCTTTGGAGGAAACAAAATCTTCTTGGTTATCAAATCCAGATTCTTGCAATTGTTGCCAAAGCAAAGGATGATTGCTGTCGATGTGAAGGATTTTTATTGTTTTAGGCATGGTGGGTTTAGAATCCTAAAATAATTTTGGCAATAGAAAAATAGATAAGAATTCCGAAAATATCGTTACTTGTAGTGATAAACGGACCTGTTGCTAAAGCGGGATCTATTTTAAATTTATTTAACAATAGCGGAATAAATGTTCCAATTAGTGAGGCTATTATAATTACAGAAATCAATGCCGTAGTAACAATTATGCCAATAATAATTTCAACGTTTAGAAGGAAATGGCTTCCTAAAAATAAAATGGATGCTAGAATTATTCCGTTCAATAAACTCAAAGAAACTTCTTTTATTAATCTGTTAAATAGAGTGCCACTTAAGGAGTCGTTTGCCAAACCTTGTACGATAATTGCCGAAGATTGTACCCCAACATTTCCAGCCATAGCGGCAATTAAAGGTGTGAAAAAGAATAAATTACCATGTTCCAACATCGCTCCTTCAAACAATCCTAAAACTTTCACAGAGACAAATCCGCCTAAAAGTGCTAAAACTAACCATGGTAATCGCGCTTTTGTATGTTCGATAATACTATCATCGGCTTCAATATCTTGAGAAATACCTGCTGCCATTTGGTAATCTTGATCGGCTTCATCTTTGATTACATCCACGATATCATCAATGGTAATTCGACCTACTAATCTTCCCAATTCGTCAATTACAGGAATAGCTTCTAAATCGTATTTTTGCATGATTCGAGCCACTTCAACGTCTTCGGTGTTGACTTTTACAAAATTTAATTTACGAATATATACTTCGCTAATAGGTGTTTTAGCCGATGTGGTTAATAAGTCCTTTAAAGAAAGGCGACCCAATAATTTATCTTGTTCATCAACAACATAAATAGAATGCACGCGGGAAATATTTTCGGCTTGAATTCGCATTTCTTTTATGCAGGTAAGTACATTCCAATTTTCGTAAACTTTTACCAATTCTTTGTGCATAATTCCACCTGCCGTATCTTCTTTGTAACGCAATAAATCGACAATGTCTTTGGCATGTTCAACATCTTGCAATTCCGAAATTACTTCCTCTTTTTTACTTTGAGAAAGTTCGGCAATAATGTCGGCAGCATCATTCGTGTCCAATTCGTCTAATTCTTCCGCAATTTCTTTTGGAGACAATCGACTCAAAATGTTTTCCCGCAAATCTTCGTCCAATTCCAAAAGGATTTCGGCGGTTTTATCACTATCTAAAACCTTGAAAATGTAGGTTGCTTCGTTAAAATCTAACTCTTCAAAAATTTCGGCAATATCAGCATGGTGCATGTCATTCAATAAAACTTCCAATTGTTGGTCGTCTCTTGATTGAATGAGTTGTTCAATTTGAACAATGAGCTCTTTGCTGATTTTAAACTCCATCGGCTTCTATTTTTTGGGTAAGTGCAATAAATTGTTGCACGTTTAATTGTTCGGGGCGAAGGTCAAAGATACTATCTTCTCGCAAATTATCCGACAAATTTAGTGTTTTTAAACTATTACGCAAAGTTTTACGACGTTGTTGAAAGGCCGTTTTTACAACCGTAAAAAACAACTTTTCGCTACAAGGCAACGAAAAATCGTCTTTTCTTCGCAAACGCAATACGCCCGATTTTACTTTTGGTGGCGGAATAAAAACATGTTCGTCAACGGTAAACAAGTATTCCGCATCGTAAAAAGCTTGTACAAGAACCGATAAAATTCCATACGCTTTTGTGCCTTTTTTTTCACAAATTCTTTCGGCTACTTCCTTTTGAAACATGCCCGCAAATTCTGGAATTTGATTCCGATATTCTAATGCTCGAAAAACTATTTGGGTGGAAATATTGTAAGGAAAATTGCCAATTATTGCAAATTGTTTGCCTTCAAAAACCTCATTTATATTGTATTTTAAAAAATCCTTAGCGATAATTTTTCCGTGTAATTTCGGGTAGTTTTCTTCTAAATAAATTACCGATTCCGTATCGATTTCAACAACGTAAGTATTGGTTGGTTTTTCTAATAAATACTTGGTCAAAACACCCATTCCAGGGCCAATTTCAAGCACATCGCTATATCCTTCAAGGTTTAAAGTATCGGCAATTGCGGCGGCAATACTTTCGTCTTTTAGGAAATGCTGTCCGAGGTGTTTTTTTGCTTTTACTTTTTCCATAATTGGGATTCTTATTTCAGATTTTTGCTGAAAAACTACTAATTAATATTCCGAAATCAATTCTAATTCGGTTCTGAATGCCAACATTTTATCCCCGAATAATGCTAATCCTTCGTCGCGTAATCTTGGCGCGTCTTCCAAATAATATTGTTCAAGAGTTGCTTTATTTTCGGTGGTGTATTGGATCGAATAAGTGGTTCCGCCCATTTCTTCTTCAATTAGCACTTTGACCATTCGTGCCGACGAGAATTTTCCTGTAGCCAAAACATCTTTTATATGTTTGTCTTGCATCCACGCGAGCCATTGGTCGTGAACGCTTTCATGAATGTTGATTGTAACGTTATAAATTATCATGGTGAATTTTTATAAATTAGTGTCGCCGCGCAATTGACGGAATTTTTTTCTGGAATCAATAAAATAAATACTGTCTTCGTGGTGAAAAACGATTTGTTCATAAAGCGCCTTCGCTTTTTCGACGTCAATGAGTTTCTTGTTATAAATTTCGGCCGAAAAATACAAAGCTTCATCAATATAAATTCCGTCCTCATGCTGATCGATAATCGTTTTGTATTGGCTTAAAGCCGATTGATAATCGCCCAGTTTTTCGAAGGTTTTTCCTAATCGATAACAAGTGATGCTTTCTATTTCGTTTCCTTTATAATTCGTCAGGATTTTTTGAAATTGGGTTAATGCTTCTTGGTTTTTATTTTGATAAAGTAAATAATCTGCGCGTGAAAAATCTTTTAATGCCGTTAAAGTTGAATCGGCGGCGGTATTGTCATTAATTAATAAAAAATATTCCAACGCATCATTCGCAATTAATTGTGTTGAGGCCGATTTGAGTTCTTTAAATTGTTTTTGTGCCCAAACAAAATCGGCTTTAAAATAGCTGGTTTTGGCGGCTTTCAAACTCGCTTCGTGGCCAATAACATCGTTTTTTATGTCTTCTTCAATTTGAGAATAATACAACAACGCTTGGTTGAATTTCTCTTCAAAAAGAAAAATATCCGCGAGTTCCATTTTTGCATCGGCCGCTTGATATTGGTTCAATGGCAATTCCAACGCTTTCTTTAAAATCGTTTTTCCTGCCTCGGGATTGTTTCGTTTGAAAGTGAGAAAATGGGCTTGAAGAATTTGAATTTCTATGGTGTTTGGCCCAATTCCATATTGTTTAATCAATTGATCCAACTCGGTTTCAATCGCTGGAAAAGTGGCTTCCAAACCGGAATTTATTTTCATTTCCATCAAATAAAAACGCGCCTGAATTTGCAAATTCATGTCTTGGGTGTTTTCCAAAACGAAGGTCAAAATTTCCGAAGCGGCATCTTGAATGTCTTCGTCAATGGCCATTTTTCCGAGATTGACAATGTTAGAAAATGTTTCGGGATTTCGTTTGTAGATGGCTTTTTCTTGCACAAAAGCTTTTCCGTATTCTTTTTGTTGGACATAAAACCAGCTCAAAAATTGGTTCCAAAAAATATCTTGGTTTTTTTGCGATTGCAAAACCAATGCTTTTCGCAGCGATTCATTGAACGCCAAATTATTATCTTCGGAAAGAAATCGGGAAAGTTGATTTTGGATGATGTATAAGTTTTGTTTATTCGTAAATGATTCTTCAAGAAATTTTTCAATCATTTTATCGGTATTTCCTTTTTGTCCATAAAGTATGGCCATTTGGAAATTGAAATTAAATTTTGGGTCAATCGCATTGGCCATTTCATAGGCTTGAAGGGCTAAATCGACCAGCACTTTCTTTTCAAAAGCGGCGGCAACTCCGTAAACTTCACTTGTGTTTTTCTTGATTCGGTCTAATGCTTGTTCGTAGTATTTATTTGCTTTAGCGTCGTCTTTTTGCAATTGAAAATTATATCCTAATTCTACTAAAGAAGATGCTTGTCGGTATTTGTTTAATTGTTCTTGAATGGCGTTTTCTGCTTTGTCAAACTGTTTCAATTGTTGGTAACATTCAACTGTTTTTTGAAGAAAAACCCAATTATTTGGTTGCGATTTAACCAATTCTTGATAGGAAATTAATGCCTTTTCAAAATCACCTTTATCAAAATAATGCTGCGCCAATTGTTCGTTTTGTGCACAAACAAGTAGCGAGAAAAATAAGGTTATATATAGAAAAAACTTTTTCATTTCGATTGTTTGTTACTTCAAAACGGTATTACAACAACTATTAATTGATGATGTCAAAACCACAATATGGTCGCAAAACTTCCGGGATTACGATTCCTTCGGGCGTTTGATAATTTTCTAAAATTCCAGCCAAAACTCTTGGCAAAGCCAATGAACTTCCGTTTAAAGTGTGCGCCAATTGGTTTTTTCCATCTTTATCTTTAAAACGTAATTTCAAACGATTGGCCTGAAAAGTCTCAAAATTAGAAACCGATGAAATTTCCAACCAACGGTCTTGCGCTGTAGAAAACACTTCAAAATCATAGGTTAAAGCAGAAGTAAAACCCATGTCGCCGCCACAAAGACGCAAAATTCGGTACGGTAATTTCAATTCTTGAAGGATTGATTTAACGTGTTCCACCATTCCGTCAAGGGCTTTGTACGATTTTTCTGGATGTTCGATTCGTACAATTTCGACTTTATCAAATTGGTGCAAACGATTTAAGCCACGCACATGCGCACCATAAGAACCCGCTTCCCGACGGAAACAAGGCGTGTAGGCGGTGCATAAAACGGGCAATTCATTTTCGTTGAGAATCACATCGCGAAACAAATTCGTAACCGGAACCTCAGCGGTTGGGATCAAATACAAATCGTCGATCGTGGAATGATACATTTGACCTTCTTTGTCGGGCAATTGTCCCGTTCCGTAGCCCGATGCTTCGTTTACTAAGTGCGGCACTTGCACCTCGTTGTAACCTGCAGCGGTATTTTTGTCTAAAAAATAATTGATTAAAGCGCGTTGCAACTTGGCTCCTTTTCCTTTATAAACCGGAAAACCAGCGCCCGTAATTTTTACGCCCAATTCAAAATCGATAATATCATATTTTTTTACTAATTCCCAATGCGGTTGGGCTCCTTCGTGCAAAACGGGAATTTCGCCTTCTTCAAAAACGTTCAGATTTTCTTCAGGTGTTTTTCCTTCTGGAACAATATCGGCAGGAAGATTGGGTAATGTATATAATTTTTGAGTCAATTCATGAGCCAAAGCATCTGCTTTTTCAGCCAAGTCTTTGCTTTTTTCTTTTAACAAAACTGTTTTTTCTTTCAAAATAGCCGCTTTCGATTTTTCGCCGCTTTTCATTAAATCGCCAATAGAGGCCGCCAATTTATTCGCTTCAGACAAAATTGCGTCTAATTCTACTTGTGTAGCACGGCGTTTTTCGTCCAATAGAACTACTTCTTGTATGGTAGATTTGGCATCGATGTTTCGTTTTGCCAATGCTTTGATTACCTTTTCTTGATTTTCTCTAATAAATGAAATTTGTAACATATCTGGAATGAATTAAGACCGCAAATTTAAGGAAATGTTTTGTATAAAATGGGCCAAAATGAAAAACTTCAAATGGCAAGTTTTTAGGTAATTAATGGCTGTAAATTTGAGGATAAACGCAACCCGTATTGTATTTATAATTTGATTTCTTATATTCGCTAAAAAAATATTACCCTTGAAAAAAATTATTTGCACTTTGCTGATTTTGGTTCGATTTTCTTCATTTTCGCAAGAAACACATCAAAACAACTTTGGAATTGCTGAAACAGAAAAAATTTCAGCCGCCAAAACCATGAATTTGGCTGTAAATCCAAATACATTAAACTATGATGTTACCTACCATAAATTGGAATTCACCGTTGATCCTGCGGTTTATTTTATAACTGGAAAAGTAACCACAACTTATACTGCAATTTCAAACATGACTTCGTTGACCTTTGATTTAAGCAATACTTTAATTGTTAGTTCGGTTAAAATAAACAATTCGGCTTTGGTTTTTTCTCAAAATACAAATGAATTGGTAATTACTTTGCCCACAACACAAACTGCGGGAACGCAAGCCACTGTTGAGATAATTTATGCTGGTGCGCCGCCACAAAACGGGTTTTTTGCCTTTACAAGTTCGACACATGGAACGCCTCCAACTCCTGTAATGTATACCTTATCCGAACCTTTTGGCGGACGCGATTGGTGGCCATGCAAACAAGATTTGAACGATAAAATTGACGCAATTGATGTTTATATCACGGCGCCATCGCAATATGTAAGTGTTTCTAATGGCATTGAACCAGAAGCTCCAATTGTAATTGGGGGGAATAAAACCACTCATTTTCATCATGGTTATCCGATTCCGGCCTATTTGATTGCGATTGCCGTTACCAATTATAGCGTTTATAATCAGACTGCGGGAACCGCTCCAAATACTTTTCCAATAATCAATTATATATATCCGGAAACTTTAGCTTCCGTTGAGACGCAATTGGCTCAAACGCCATTGATTATGGATTTATTCGAATCATTATTTGAAATTTATCCTTTTCATAACGAAAAATACGGTCATGCTCAATTTGGTTGGGGCGGCGGAATGGAACACACGACGGTTTCATTTATGCAAAATTTTAGTAGAGGTCTTATTGCTCATGAAATGGCGCACCAATGGTTTGGCGATAAAATTACGTGTGGCACTTGGAAAGACATTTGGCTTAATGAAGGATTCGCAACCTATGTAGCCGCTTTGGTAATTGAAAATTTTGATGGCGCGAGTGCCTTTATTACCGAAAAAGGAAGTATGATTAATAATATTACTTCGTCTCCAAACGGAGCAGTTTATTTAACTGATACACAGGCATTAGATGTAAATCGGATTTTCAGTGGCAGATTGACCTATAATAAAGGCGCTATGGTTTTGAACATGCTACGTTTCAAAATGGGCGATGCGTTGTTTTTTCAAGGAGTAAAAAATTATTTGGCCGATACTAATTTGGCTTATAAATATGCCATTACATCCAACTTGCAATCGCATTTGGAAGCCATTTATGGAAGTAGTTTAACGGAGTTTTTCAGCGATTGGATTTACAATCAAGGTTATCCGATTTATAACATTACGGCACAAAATTTAACGGGAGGTCAGGTGAAATTTGTGGTCAATCAAACGCAATCCAACGCATCGGTTTCGTATTTTGAAATGCCCGTTCCGGTGCGTGTTTTTGGTGCCGGCGGAGAAGAAATGGATTTGGTATTAAACAACACCGCAAATGGCCAAATTTTTATAGAAAACGTTCCGTTTGCAATTACTAGTTTGACTTTTGACCCAGAAAAAAACATCATTTCAAAAAACAGCGTGGTGACTTTGGGCGGCAATGATTTTGAATTTGATACGTCGGTGATGCTTTATCCAAATCCGGTTTCAAATGTGGTTTCTATTGATTTTTCGAATAATGAATTTGTTGCCAATGCGACTTTTTTTAATTCCATTGGACAAAAAATAAAAGAAACTACCACTCAAAAAACCTGGGATGTTTCCAGTTTTGAATCGGGTATTTATTTCATTCGGGTGGCAACATTGGAAGGAACAAAACAATTTAAGTTTATTAAAAAATAATTTATTGGTCGCCATTAAGAATAATTCGTTAAATTTTAATTAATAAACGTCTTAATTCAGATGGAACGCAATACTATTGTAGGATATATAAAATAGAAAACGCTACTTTTGTGCGTTATAAAAAAATCGAAATTAAAAAATGGAAATCGCAATCAAATTAGGTCAATTTTTATTGAGTTTGTCTTTATTAATCGTTTTGCACGAATTGGGACATTTTATACCTGCCAAATTATTTAAAACCCGAGTGGAGAAATTCTACTTATTTTTTGATATCAAATATTCTTTATTCAAAAAGAAAATCGGCGGAACCGAATACGGAATTGGTTGGTTGCCTCTTGGGGGCTATGTGAAAATTTCGGGGATGATTGACGAAAGCATGGACAAAGAACAAATGGCTTTGCCCCCTCAACCTTGGGAATTTCGTTCAAAACCAGCTTGGCAACGATTAATAATTATGTTGGGCGGCGTTACGGTAAATTTCCTTTTGGCATTTGTAATTTATATTGGAATGGCATTTGCTTATGGCGATATTTTTATTGCCAATGCCGATTTGAAAGATGGTTTGGCCATCGAAAATCCCGCGATGCAAAAGGCCGGATTTAAAACGGGCGACAAAATTTTGTCTATAGACGGCGCAACAATTGAGAAGTTTGACAATGAAATCAATGCCAAAGTGGCGATGGCGAAAGACGTTTTGATTGAGCGAAATGGCGCCCAACAATCGATAAAAATGCCTCATGATTTTATTGATCAATTGACAAAATCGGAGAAAATTCCTTTGGTTTCGTTGCGAATTCCTTTTGTGGTTTCTAGTGCTTCCTCAGAATCTTTTAATAAAAATTTGATCGCAAAAGACCAATTTGTTTCGTTAAATGGTCAGCCGACAAAATATTTAGACGAGGCTAATTTGGTTTTACAAAATAATAAAAACAAAACCATTACGGCTGTGGTGTTGCGAAACGGACAAGAAGTTTCTTTGCCTGTTGTGGTTACTAATGATGGAAAACTGGGAATTCGTTTGGGACGATTAACGATTCCTGAGTTGGATAAAATGGGTTATTATAAAGTTAGCCAAGTCGAATATGGGTTTTTTGAATCTTTTCCAAAAGGAATAGAACGCGGAAAAGACCAACTTGTCGGTTATGGCAAACAATTGAAAATGATTTTCAGTCCGAGTACGGGTGCTTATAAAGGAGTTGGTGGGTTTAAAGCCATTTTTGACGTGTTTCCATCGTCTTGGAGTTGGGAAGTTTTTTGGAGTATTACGGCATTATTGTCGATAATGTTGGGGGTTATGAATTTGTTGCCAATTCCAGCGTTGGATGGTGGTCATGTGATGTTCTTATTATTTGAAATTATTACGCGTCGAAAACCGAGCGATAAATTCATGGAATATGCTCAAATGACTGGTTTTATATTACTTATAACGTTGGTTTTGTTTGCCAACGGGAACGATATTTATAAGGCGATTGTTGGGAAATAAGTTTTTTTGAAATTTTATTGCAATTTGTTTGCGAAAATTAAATTTCGGCTTATATTTGCAACCGCTTTAAAAGGCAACACGCCTTCCTCCTTAGCTCAGTTGGTTAGAGCATCTGACTGTTAATCAGAGGGTCCTTGGTTCGAGCCCAAGAGGGGGAGCTAATTGAAAAAAGAG
>CAIMBK010000062.1 GCA_903839195.1 uncultured Bacteroidota bacterium
AATTATTGGAAAATCGAAACGCCAAACGAACAATTTAGCGCCCAAAAATTAATATTGGCCACAGGAAGCAATCCGAAAATCTGGGAAATGCTTCAAACTTTCGGACACTTGGTGGTAAATCCAGTTCCGTCCCTTTTTACTTTCAATATCAAAGACGCGAGAATCAAAGAATTGCCGGGTGTTGCAACGCAAGTTTCAATTAAAGTAAAAGACACCAAATTAATTTCAAACGGGCCCTTATTAATCACGCATTGGGGAATGAGCGGGCCGGCTATTCTGAAATTATCAGCTTGGGGCGCACGAATTTTGCACGATAAAAACTATCAATTCACCATTTTTGTAAATTGGTTAAACGATTTAGACACCGAAGATGTTGAGAAAGTCCTTAAAGAATTAAAATTAGAACATGCCAAAAAAGCCGTTTCCAAAAAATCCCCATTTGAAATAACTAATCGTTTATGGGAAAGTTTGGTGCTCGCTTCTGGAATTGAAGCCGAAACAAAATGGGCCGATTTGTCTAAAATCCAACTTCAAAATTTATCGGAGCAATTAACGAATGGTGTTTTTCAGGTGAATGGAAAAAGCACGTTCAAAGAAGAATTTGTAACCGCGGGCGGAATTGATTTAAAGGAAATCAACTTTAAAACCATGGAAAGCAAATTGCACGAAAACCTCTATTTTGCTGGCGAAATTGTAAATATCGACGCCATTACAGGCGGTTTTAATTTTCAAAATGCGTGGACCAGCGGGTTTATTGTTGCAGAAGCGATTGCATTTTCTACCGATTCAACCACCAAATACTAGCATTTAAAACGGTTGCAAAACTAACCCAAGCCAAATACGGAAGCAATAAATAACCCGCAATTTTGTTGATTTTTACAAATTTTATGTACGTTTCATAAATTAGTAACCAAAGCAAAATTATTTCCAGAAAAGCCAATAACGGATTTTTGAATCCAAAAAACAAAAGCGACCATAATGAATTTAATGCCAATTGAATAGCAAAAAAAAGTAATGCTTTTTTAACCGCTTCTTTTTCATTTTCGATTTGATTCCAAACCAAACCCGCAGCAATTCCCATCAAAACATAAAGCAAACTCCAAACAGGTGCGAAAATCCAATTCGGTGGATTAAAAACGGGTTTGATCAATGTGGGATACCAAGTTGTTATTGCGGAGCGCGTCACCAATCCAGAAAAATAACCAACCGTCATACAAGTGGCGACAAATGTCAAGATTTTGAAATTTTTGTTCATTTGGTTTTTTTTCAAAATTACAAAAACTTTCACCCTAAATAACAAATATCCAAAGTCAGAAATGAACTTATTACTCAAAAAAAGTATCTTTGTCCAAATTTAGATTTAGATGCATTCAGCAACCGATTTTATTCCATCGCCCTATTCCCATTCTATAGAAAATGGTGTTTTCGAATTTAGTTCGCCCAGCAATATTGCTTTGGTGAAATATTGGGGGAAAAAAGACAATCAAATTCCGGCAAATCCGTCGGTAAGTTTCACGCTGAATTCCTGTAAAACCATTACAAAATTGGCTTTCGCCAAAAAAAATAATGACGGAAATTTCTCCTTTGACTTGCTTTTTGAAGGAAAACCAAAGGAAGATTTCAAACCAAAAATTCAAAAATTTCTGGAAAGAATTGAGATTTATTTGCCGTTTTTGAAAGATTTTTATTTTACAATTGACACCAAAAATACATTTCCACACAGTTCTGGAATTGCTTCTTCGGCATCGGGAATGGCGGCTTTGGCAATGAATTTTATGCAATTAGAAAAAACTTTACATCCAGAAATGACCGACGAATTTTTCTACAAAAAAGCTTCGTTTTTAGCCCGTTTGGGTTCTGGAAGCGCTTGTAGAAGCATCAAAGGAAACATTGTAGTTTGGGGAAATCATAAAGAAATTGAAGGAAGTTCTGACTTATTTGGCGTTGCTTTTCCGAATACCGTTCATGACAATTTCAAAGAATATCAAGACACTATTTTATTAGTTGACAAAGGCGAAAAACAAGTTTCTAGTACCGTCGGACATGATTTGATGCACCATCATCCTTTTGCCGAAAGGCGTTTTCTTCAGGCACATGAAAATTTATCCAGTATAATTTCAATATTTAGAACAGGAAATTTAGACGAATTTATCAAAATTGTAGAAAGCGAAGCGTTGACTTTGCATGCGATGATGATGACTTCAATGCCCTATTTCATTTTAATGAAACCCAATACGTTAGAAATAATTAATGCTATTTGGACGTTCCGAAACGAAACAAAAATACCCGTTTGTTTTACACTTGATGCGGGCGCCAATGTGCATGTTTTATATCCAAAAAATACTAAATCGGATGTTTTAGAGTTTATTAAAGACAAATTAGTTGGCTTTTGTCAAAATGGTCATTATATTTGTGATGAAATTGGAAATGGAAGCCAAAATTTAATTATTATTTAAATTATGAAAGGACCGCTATTTTATTCTAAAATATTACTTTTCGGAGAATACGGAATTATCCGTGACTCGAAAGGACTTTCTATTCCTTATAATTTCTATAATGGCGCTTTAAAAAGAGATAAAAATACTTCAGAAGAAGCCACGTTATCGAATCAAAATCTAAAACGATTTGTTACCCATTTAGAAATGCTTCAAAACGAGCAATCCGAATTAGTTTCCTTTGATTTAAAGACATTAAAAACCGATGTTGAAGCTGGAATGTATTTTGATTCTAGTATTCCGCAGGGTTACGGCGTTGGAAGTAGTGGCGCGCTTGTAGCCGCTATTTATGACCGATATGCCCAAAATAAAATTACCGTTTTAGAAAATCTAACCCGAGAAAAATTATTGACCTTGAAATCTATTTTTTCTCAAATGGAATCCTTTTTTCATGGAAAAAGCTCCGGTTTAGATCCATTAAATAGTTATTTAAGCATTCCGATTTTAATTAATTCCAAAGACAATATTGAAGCTACGGGCATTCCAAATCAAAGTTTTGATGGAAAAGGCGCGGTGTTTTTATTAGACTCTGGAATTATAGGCGAAACCGCTCCAATGGTCACTATTTTCATGGAAAATCTTAAAGACAAAGGCTTTCGCACGATGTTAAAATCGCAATTCATCAAACATACCGATGCGTGTGTGGAGAATTTCCTTGGCGGCGACATCAAATCCTTGTTCGCCAACACAAAAAAACTATCAAAAGTGGTCTTAAATAATTTCAAACCAATGATTCCAGAAGAATTTCACGGAATTTGGCAAAATGGAATTGACACCAATGATTATTATTTAAAACTTTGTGGCTCAGGCGGCGGCGGCTACATTCTTGGATTTACCGAAGATCTTGAAAAAGCCAAAATTTCTTTAAAAGACTACAAACTAGAAATAGTTTATCAGTTTTAAAATGATTAGCCGAAAACATAAACTTATTTTCCTAAAAATTGTCAGTTTATTTTCTGTTGTTCGTGGCTATAACATTCCTGTAATTATTTTAGCCCAATATTTATCCGCAATTTTCATCCTTTCTCCAGAAAAAAGAGCTTTGAATATTTTACTCGATTTCAATTTGTTTATTATTGTATTGGCTTCCTCCATAACCATTGCATCTGGCTATATTATTAATAGTTTTTATGACAGCAAAAAAGACATAATCAATCGTCCAAACAAAACGCTATTGGACCGATTTGTAAGTCAAAAAACGAAACTTTCTGTCTATTTTTCTTTAAATTTTATAGCTGTATTATTGTCGTTTTTTGTTTCATGGCGCGCAGTTTTGTTCTTTTCTGTCTATATTTTTCTAATCTGGTTTTATTCCCATAAAATAAAAAAATTAGCCCTAATCGGAAATTTAATGGCCGCATTTATGGCGATTTTACCATTTTTCGCCATTCTTTTATATTTCAAAAACCTGTATGCGGTTATTTTTGCACACGCAGCCTTTCTCTTTCTTTTATTATTAGTCCGCGAAATGATTAAAGATTTAGAAAACATAAAAGGCGATTTGGCCAATGGCTACAACACGATTCCAATAATTTATGGCGAACCCATTTCGAAAAAAATCATAACGAGTTTAACATTGCTAACCATTTTTCCCATTTACATTTTGATCGAAATTTACGACGTTGGTTATCTGGATTTGTATTTGTATTCTTGCCTCGTTATTTTGATTTTTTTTCTTTTATATTTATGGAAAGCCGGCACAAAAGCACATTATTTAATACTTCACAACGTTCTGAAATTCCTAATAGTTTCGGGCGTATTTTCCATAATTTTGATCAATCCAGCCGTTTTGTATAACGGAGAAAAAATACTCTTCCTTTTCTAATTTTTTTGGAGCTATTCCTGCTGTCATTCCAATCCACACAAAAAAAGCGTGGGATTTTCCCTTCCATCAGGGCTATTAAATGCTTAAGAATCACGTTCCTAATAATTGACAATAATAGCCTATCTTTGCACAAATTATAGAATATTATGAATAACAAGGAAGGCAATAACAAAAAAAGCGGAACTAGAATCAGTTCTAGATCCAATGCGAATAAGCCAAAACCTGCCATGCAAAAACGGGCACAAGGTCCTAAAAAAGCAAAACCCACAACAAAAGCTGCCGAAATCGCAACCGATAAAGTAGAAAAAAAACAAAATCAAGCGCCAAAACGTCCGAAAGTTGCAGACGAAATTCGTTTAAATAAATACATTGCCAATTCAGGCGCCTGTTCCCGTCGCGATGCCGATATTTACATTCAATCTGGAAATGTGAAAGTAAATGGAATTCCTGTAATCGAAATGGGCTATATGGTAAAACCCGGCGATGTCGTGAATTTTGATGGCGCCGTTTTAACTCCAGAGAAAAAAGAATACATCTTGCTCAATAAACCTAAAAACTTCACAACCGCTTTTGACGAAGGTCAAGAAAACAGAAATGTTTTGGAATTGGTAAAAGGCTCAACCACAGCAAAAATTGGTGCCGTAGGAAGAATGGACAAAAATACCACCGGATTATTATTGTTTACCAATGATACCGATATGATTCGAAAATTTACTTTGCCGAATCAAAAATCCTCAAAAATTTATCAAGTTTCATTAGATAAAAACCTGAAATACGAAGATTTAGAAAAAATAAATAAAGGTTTAGTTCTAGATGGTCATCGGGTTTTTGTTGAAGACGTTAGTTACATTGACAACGAACCAAAAAGCGAAATCGGAATAAAATTACGTTCGTCAAATGTAAAAGTGGTTCGCTCTATTTTTGAACATTTTGATTATGATGTCCTTCGAATCGACCGTGTAGCTTTCGCTGGATTGACCAAGAAAAACCTTCCTCGTGGTAACTGGCGCTTTTTGACCGATCAAGAAATTATCAATTTGAAAAATACATAATCGAATTTTAAAATTATAAAATTATTACCAATTCCTGTTTTCAATAAAGCAGGAATTTTTTCATTAAAACCAATAAAATGACACCAGAAAATCTACAATCTATCGCTTTCAAATGGTTTGACGCCTTCAATAATCATAATTTAGAACAGCTTTTGGCTTTGTATGATGATGACGCCGAACATTTTAGCCCAAAACTAAAAATTCACAAACCAGAAACCAACGGATTAATTGTTGGCAAAGCGGCTTTGCGCAATTGGTGGCAAGATGCTTTTGATAGATTGCCAAGTTTGAATTACAAAGTCACTTCCCTAACGGCAAATTCTGATCGTATTTTTATGGAATATATTCGCAGCGTGGCCAACGAAAACGACATGCAAGTAGCCGAAGTTTTAGAAGTAAAAGCCGGAAAAATTGTGTTTTCTAGAGTCTATCACGGATAAAAAAATAAAAATTTTAATTAGATTTACACCCTAAACTATTTTATATGAAAAAGTGTACCCTTTTACTACTTACAATTACCGCTTCGTTATTACTAGTGAATTGTAAATCGGAAGAAAAAAAACAAGATTTTTCTGCTTTAACCAAAAGCTATTTTGACGGGAAAAACGCGCTAAGTCCACTCGATGCAACCCAAAACGGACAAAACGAATACAACGACCAGTTGCAATTTGAAATGACGGATAGTTATCGAAAATCGCAAATGGATTTTTATACTAAATATGAAAATACCCTAACAACTATTGATACTTTGGCGCTTTCTGAAGAAGAAAAAAACAGTTATGAAATCATAAAATGGGAAGTTGCTGTTGGAAAAGAATTATTGGCACAACCCACAAATTTAATGCCGCTACAACAATTTTGGGGAACCCATTTAACCATGGGACAATTTGCGGGTGGCACGAGCGGACAACCTTTTAAAACCGAAAAAGATTATGCAAATTTTCTAGTAAGAATGGAAAAATACAGCGTTTGGATTGATTCTGCTATGGTTTACATGAAAAAAGGAATTGCTCAAGGCGTTGTCATTCCGAAAGCTTTGACGGAAAAAGTAATTCCACAATTTGAGGAAATGCCAACGGCAAACGTGGAAGATAATTTATTTTATTCGGCCATAAAATTAATGCCCGCTACTTTTTCTGAAGCTTCAAAAAAAGAATTTTCTGAAAAATATGCCGCCACAATTACAGCTAAATTAATTCCGCAATACAAAAAAATGACCGAATTCTTGAAAAAAGAATACCTTCCGGCATCAAGAACAACAAGCGGAATTGGAAGTTTGGCATTTGGAAAAGAATTATATGCCATTTACGCCAAACAATGGACCACAACCGAAATGAAACCAGAAGCCATTCATGAATTGGGACTTCGGGAAGTGGCGCGTTTGAATGCCGAAATGGAAAAAGTTAAAAACCAAGTTGGATTTAAAGGCACTTTAATTGCGTTTTTTGATGAAGTTCGAAATAAAAAAGAATTAAAACCATTTAAAAAACCAGAAGAAGTATTGGCTAATTTTGAAAGTATTCATGCCCGAATAAAACCTAATGTGGACAAACTATTTTCTTTGCAACCCAAAACAAAATTCGAAATTAGAAGAACCGAAGCTTTTAGAGAAAAAACAGCCAGCGCCGAATACATGCAAGGAACCGCCGACGGAACGCGTCCTGGCGTTTTTTATGTTCCAATTCCAGACGTAGTAAATTATAATTTTTACGGCGATGAGGATTTATTTTTACATGAAGCCATTCCCGGTCATCATTTTCAAATGTCGTTGCAACAAGAAAATACCAATTTGCCCGATTTTAGAAGATTCAATTGGTTTGGCGCTTATGGCGAAGGTTGGGCTTTATATACAGAAAGTTTAGGTACTGAATTGGGATTATACAAAGACCCTTATCAATATTTTGGAATGTTAAGTAACGAAATACATCGCGCTATTCGTTTGGTTGTAGATACCGGAATTCACTCAAAAGGTTGGTCAAGAGAGCAAGCCATTCAATATTCTTTGAATAATGAGGCGGAGAGCGAAGCAAGTATTGTTTCGGAAATTGAACGTTATATGGCCATTCCCGGACAAGCGTTGTCCTATAAAATTGGACAAATGAAAATCATTGAATTGCGCAAAAAAGCAGAAGCTAAAATGGGAACGAAATTCGACATAAAAAAATTCCACGAAAAAGTTTTAGGTTCAGGGGTTATGCCGCTAGCGTTATTGGAAAAGAAAATTAATGCTTGGATTAAAGAATAAGCAAAATATTAAAATAAAAAAAGCCCTGAAAATTCAGGGCTTTTTTGTGCGGATAATAGTTGTAGTTTAATATATTAAGTAAAATTAAAACAAGTAAATAAACCTCTTAAACTCCTGTATTTATTGAGTTTTTTACATTTTTTAATAAACTAAAATAAACTAAAATAAGTGTCAAAAAAGAGTATTTGGGGGAATTATGGGGGAATAGAATTTTTTATATATTTGTAAAAAAAATATGGCTACGGGTAGTTTTAGAATTAAGACCAAAAATGACTGGAATTCTATTTATTTTAGATTTAAGCAAGGTAAGTCATTTGATTTAGAAATTTCGACCGGATTACAAATTCCGAAAGGAAGATGGAGCGAAGCTAAACAAGAAGTGCTAATCACAGGAGAAGTAAATTTCAGAGAATTAAACGCTAAATTAAAAGAATATGATTCCTTTATTAGACGAGAATATGAATTATTAAGTCTTTCTGATGAAACCATAATAATTAATTCAAAATGGCTTAAAGAAAAAACTTCAGTATTCTTCAACAGAATAACAAACAATAATGAAATAGACCAATCTTTATTTCTTACTAATTATATTGAAGGATATATTAATGAAGCTAAATCAAAAAAAACTAAAAACAACACTCCGTTAGCGAAACGAACAATTCAGCACTATCAGACTTGCTTGAATAAAATTGAAAAATTTGAGACTTCTATTGGCATACGAATTAAATTAATTGATGTCAATTTATCCTTTCATTCAAAATTTATTGAGTATTTAGAAAAAATAGAAAACCTTAACCCTAATACAATTGGCGGGTATGTAGATGATATAAAACAATTTATTAATACCGCGGAAAAAAAGGGATTAAAAACTTCATTGGAAATAAAATTAAAAGATTTTTATAGTCCATCTAATAAAACATTTGATATATATCTTAAGGAAGATGAAATTAATCTAATTTTCAACAAAGAATTCGAACAGGATTATTTAGATAATGCGAGGGATTGGTTTATTATTGGGCTAAGGACCGGACTTAGAATAAGTGATTTTTTGAAACTAACTACAAAAAATATTATAGATGGATTTATAGAAAAGAAAACTATCAAAACATCGTTTCCTGTAATCATTCCAATACATTCTCAAGTAAAAACAATATTAGAAAAAAGAAATGGAAAATTTCCAAGAACAATCAGCGACCCGAAATTTAATGAGTACATAAAAATTGTCGCTGAAGTAGCAGGGATTATTGAAAAAGTAAGTGGCGCAAAAATGTGTCCAATTAAAACTGAGGTCAATGGGAAGAAAAAAATAATTTTCAGAAAAGTTAAAGGAATCTACCCAAAAAATGAACTCGTTTCATCCCACATCTGTAGAAGGTCTTTTGCTACAAATTTATATGGAAAATTAGACACATTAACTATAATGAAGATTACAGGACATACAACTGAAAGCCAATTCCTAAGTTATATTAAAATTACACCGAGAGAATACGCAGAGAAACTTAAGGAACTATGGAGAAAAATGGAGAATCTTTAATTCTCTCTTAGTTTTCGATAAACATCACCTTTAATATATAAAACTCGTCCGCCAACTTTATTGGGGATTAAAATTTTAAGTTTCTCCCATTTATTTAGTGTAACCAATGATACATTAAGCAATTTTGAAACTTCTTTTCTAGTCAACAATTCATTATCTGAATTAACATTGATCACATTAATTGCGGTTAATATTTTATTTACTTCAAAAGAAACTGCATCGTTTATGATTTTTCTTAAATCATCTTTTGAAAATTCTAATACTCTGTAATTTGACTCAATCATAATTTTATATTTTGAATAATTGAGGTAATATTCGCCATACCTATTGCGGGGTTTTTTCGGTTTCCTCGTTTGTTTTATTTATGCTACTTCTTCAAGTTCAGACAATCTTATTTCAGATGCCATCACATATTCAGGATTGTACTCGTATCCGACATATTTTCTTTCCAATTTTATGCTTACTTCACCGCTAGTTCCTGTGCCGTTGAACAAATCAAGAACCGTGTCTCCGGGTCTTGTAGTTGATAAGATTGGTATCATTGGTATTACTTCCGGAAAAACTGCTGTATGATTAAGATAAAAACCTCTCTCTTCACACATCTTTCTCAAATGTTGAGTAGTTGCCACATTGGTTCTTACCACCCCATCTCTAAAATCCATCCCAGAAATTAACTTTGGAAATAGATTGTTAGTCCCATACGAAAATTTATTTGCTTCGTCATTTACTCCTTCCAACCATGAATCATCATAATAGAAGTTCTTTGATTTTACAAAGTGAAACAAGTATTCGTGAGAACGAACCGAGCGTTTTCCTGGTGAATATTTTGGATTGGACTTTGTCCACAAAATTTCATCGTTTAGAATCCATCCTCTTTTAATCATTTCAATTACAAATCTTTGTGGAATTGCTTGATATGCACCATCTCTGCAAGTATCATTTATATTAACATACATTGAACCTTCATCCTTCAAAACTCTTTTTGTATCATCAAAAAGTTTAACCAAGTTATTGATGAACAATTCAGGTGTTTTTTCTCTACCTAATTCATTTTCCCCATTTTGGTATTCACGAGCTTGAAAATAAGGTGGGGAACAAACTATCAATTGAATTGATCTATCTAACAAGTGGTATAAATCTCCACATGATGAGTTAAAAATCTTTACTTTATCTGTTATATAATCATATTTTGAAGGAACAACAACTTGATTATTTCTCTTAAGAAGTTCTCTATCCAATTTCTTGTCCAATTCATTAAGAGTAGTTTCATCTTTGTCAATTTTAGATAATTCTTTGTTTAATATTTCAATATTATTCCCGTGAAGTTCAATAACTTTCTTTTCAATAGATTTAATTTTATTGATTTTGTATTGACCTATTGATTTATAGGCAGAGTTTTTCTCATCCTTTACCACTTTCATTTGTGAGCTAAGATCAGTTCTTCTTCCTTGTCCAACTGAGTAATATTCATCGTAGAAACGAATTTCAGAGGCAATCTCAACCATAGATTTTACTCTAAATTGATTGGTAGATACTGATAACACATCCTTCATTTCCTCTGGAGCATCAATAAAGACAACAGGAACTTCCTCAAGTCCTAAATCCAAAGCGATTTGATGACGAAGATTACCAGAGATAATCTCATAGTCAAAATTCACCAATAATGGGGTCAATAATCCGAACTCACGGATATTGTTACGAATCTCTTCGTAGTTCACAGGAACTACATACATTGAGTAAGTTGTTGAATTCTTTTTCAACATTTGTGGCACAACCACAGAAACATTTGGAGATAAATTAATTGTTTTCATTCGTTCAAATTTTAAAAGTTAAAATGTGAACCTTTACGACTGGTTGAAACGGGTTGTTGTAATGTTATGAGTTTGTCCTCTCAGTAGGGTTTTAAAGACGGTTTATCGTCTTAACTGACAAATAATAATTCTTTAGATGAATTATTTACATACCTTTTTGTGTTTAGGTTTTCTTGTATAAACCTTTTTACTTTTCTGAATCAATGGACGACACGCCATCCATTTTTCTTGTAATGTAATTTGAATGATTTTCATAGTTACAATGTATTGATTCAGTTAGTGTTTCATTTTCACTCTGCAAAGATATTAAATTTATTTCTACATAACCCAATATTGCATACACTATTTTTAATATTTTTATAAAATAATTATTAAACACTTGAATTACAATGTTTTAAAATTAATTATTTTTTTACTTTTTCTATATTTGGAGGGTTAAACTCAAAGGGTATTTGCTTATTTAACATATCTGAAACAGTAGAAACGAAGTCATTTTTTGTTTCATCAGCCTTCAGATCTTTATAATGTAATTTATTATTACCTAAGTATAAGGTGATATATCTTTTGGTCTTATCTGAATTAGGGCTTGGAAATCCCCATTTAACATTGGCAATCATTCTTTCAAAGTTGTTTTGATTTTTATTTATAGATAAATAAAAGTTTGGTTCTAACCTTGCTTTGATCTCTGGTTGTTTATTCTTTATGTAATAGTATAATTCAACTTCTGCTTTATTCTGTTCTATATCATTTTGATCAATTTCAAAAGGTGGGGATACTTTATTGAAATATTCTTTAATAATAATAGGAGCATTCTTTAATAGCTCCTTATCCTTAAGTCCTTTGGGGAATTTAGAAGTTGATGCAATAAAGACACTAATCACTTTAGATTTACCAATAACTCCTTTAATATCATATATCCATTTGACCTTTGCTACAATTGTATTTGCACTTTCTCTATTCTTTACTTCATGTAATGTATAAATGGGTTGTTGCAAATAGTTTTCTTTTTGAGCATTCATTATCCATTTATCATAATTCAATATCGATTGTGAATTATTCAATTCAAACTTTGTTATCTCAATTTCAAGAAATGGATTTAACAAACTCAAGTAAGTGTTGTCTTTTTTTAGTTGTTCATATATAGTTCTAATTCTATTTTTCATATCAATAAATTACATAACAAATATATGCATATAATTTGAAATAAATCATATGTGTTTTTTATTAATAACACCTCCTCCTTACGCTCCTTCTGTATTACTACCCCCCCTTGGGGGTATCCGTCCTTAAGTAGCCCCTTCCCCTAACCTAAATATAAGGGGGATAATCCTATTTTTAAATCTCGTCTTAAAATAATATTACATCAAAACTCGATTTAAAAAATTTTGGGTCAAAACTCGAAAAAAAAAATTATAGAAAAAATTTAGCTAAAAAATGACTTATTTCATTTTTTCGAATACTTATAGTAAAAGAGTATTATTATGAAAAAGTTAAAACCCCTATTTGGATTTGGATGCAAATCAGATGGAAATGGATTGGTCTCTATAGACGTAGATTGTGAATTCCCACAACAGAAAAACGATTGTTTAATGTTGTATAACAGATTAGAGGAATTAAAAATTATTGAAAGTAAAATTGAATTTCCACTAAAATTGAAACATTGGACGATTACAATTAATCCAACAGATAAATTTACAATTATGAATTATTTTAGAATTGATGGAATTAAAAAAATTGTTGAGGAAAATAAATCTGAACTTATAGGTAGAACCTCTTTTGTCAAACCTCAAGTAATTTACAACAAGAAAACTAAATTTCCCAATTTACTAATTCATTTTTATCAAATATCTGATGATGATGGAATTGAGATTATGGATGTTCAAGACATGCTAGAAACATGTGCCTTGCACTACGAGAATACAAAACAATTTACAAAAAAAAGATTATCAGACTTGGGAAAATATGTTAATCCCTCAGAACTTCAAGTAATGTCATTTTTCCCAATGGAGTTGGTAGTGTTTGATATTGAAAATGGGAATGAAATCCTTGACTTTCCTCAGCAAATGCGTATGTTAAAGAGTGTAAAACTCCCATTTTAGTGTACTAAAAGGTAATCTATACGAAACTTTTTGCTGGGTTTTTTAGCTAGTAAAATCAATAAATACATAAAAAATGGGTCTAAAACAGGTCTGGGGGATTATCCCCATTGTAAAACGCAATCAACAATTCATGAATAAGCTACAGCAAAGGATAAAGTCATTACTCAATGAGTATAAAAAACAACAAGAAAATAGGTATTGGTATGTTGCAACAATTACTTTTTCAACGGATACATTTTATAGGAGAGTTAATAGTATTAGTGAGTTCTATAAGAGATTGTCCAATTCGAAAACTGCATTGCCGGGAAATCCAACTAATAGAGAATGGTGGCAAAAATTAGACCCTAACGGATTCTATGATTTTAGTCCTACTAAAGAAACTATTGTTTTATCATTTGTTCTAGAAACAAAAGTAAAATTAAATGAGAATGAATTTAAAGCTAGGGCAAAAAAAATTGTTCCGTATCTTGATATTAGTATTGGAACTAAAGAACAAAAAGAGTTTGAGTTTGAGTTGGCTTTTGAAAGGGAATTCTATTATAAATATGAACCTAAAGTCGAACTATTTGGGGATATAAAAAGAAAAATATAACATTAATTTAGTAGTAATTATTAAAATATCATACCCTTTAATTTTTTGTTGATATAAAAATCAACAAAAACAATTATTTATTGTTTTAGATTTCAAAATCTTCAATTAATTCCTTATAATAATAGTTTTATTCTAAATTTAGTTTGATTTTTATAGATGATTCTCTATTAATCCAATCTTCAATTGAGACAACCGAATTAACTATTTTTGAAAGAAAAACATCTAATGTTAATTTTTCATTATTTGGTTTCATGAATTCTTTTTGATTTAGTTCATTAAAATTATCTATTTTCTCA
>CAIMBK010000063.1 GCA_903839195.1 uncultured Bacteroidota bacterium
ATAAAACGAATTCATCAGAAAAAATAATATAAATTTATTTTTCATAATATAATAAAAAAGGTCAAAAATCAACGCGATTTTTGACCTATTAATTAATGGTTAAAATTCGAAATCAAAATAAATACTACTTCCTAAAACAGTATCTGATATTTCTTCTCCTTTAACAACTACGCCATTTGAATTGACCAATTGAAGATTAATTTTCCAATAACCAGTCATCGTCAAGGCCATTTTACCCGTGTATAAATCACCTGAAATAATTTGAGTTGGGTTCACATTATTTGGTGAACTATGATTTCCCATACTTGGCATTCTTGGGTCAATTTTCAAAGTATAGGCATCAACAACTGGAAAATTCATCATGTCTTGCATTTTAAAAACACCCACAACCATATCGTTTAAAGCAACTTTTGGGTGATGTGGCTCAGCATAAACCACAATATATTTAATTCCGTCAGAACCTGTGAAAGTATTCACATTTCTTTCAGTAGCTGCTGGAACATCAATTACGGTAGTTACAGAGTAGTTTGAACCATTTACAGAATAATCAATTTTCAAATCCCAGTATTCCGTAGCATTTTGAGCCATTTGAAAAACAATATAACCTTCATAAAGTGTTCCATCGGCAGTTATTTTATCAACTCCAGATTTAGGACAAGAATGCGTCATCATAGTCATGTGCATAAGTGGCAACCAATTTATTACTGCATTTTTTACATATGCATTTGTAGAATTATCTTTAATTCTTATTTTAATTTCGTTATATCCTTGTTCAACAGACATGTGAGAGTACAATTCTATTGTATGGGTAGCATTTGTAATTTCTTTAAATTTTGAAATTCCTTCTAACTCGTCAACTGGAGTTGTAGCATCATTATTTGAACAAGAAACAAGACTTATTGCAACTGCCAAAATAGCAATTGTTTTTTTTATTATATTTTTCATTTTTGATATTCTTAAATTATTTAATTTATTGTGTTTTAAAAGTGCACGAATAGAGTATCATAAAACTGTTGTTAAATGATAAAATCGTTGCGAAAATTGATAAAATTTAAGAAATACAGGTTGGTGGATGAAATACGGTACAACTATTCAAATGAGAATAAAAGTTGTAATAGTTGTCTTTTATTTGTGTTGTGATAAAATAAAAACAAGGTTTTGCTTCAAAAGATTTTATGTTTTCAAAAAATAGAACTTCAAATTCTTGAGCTGCAATTTTTTTATCGGAAATAGGTTTCTCATTTTCAGATGCTTTTGCCAATTCTTTCATCAATTGACATTTCCCATTACAATGAAGCATTGGTTTGTCTTTATTGACACATAAAACTTTCGAAATATATTCATAATTCACCACGTATTCTACAACCGGAAGTATCGGCTTTAGAAACATTATTAATGTAAGTATGAATAGTGCTTTTTTCACTTGGCAAAGTTACTTTAATTTTAGCTACTTTTTAGACGATGAAAAAATATTTTTCTTGTAATTCTTTTGATAACAATGCTTAAAAATATAATTTTATGTTAAGAATTAAACCTTTTAAATTACATAGCGTCTTATAGCTATAAATCCATAAATAAAAACAACATGAAAAAATTAATTGTAGCTGCGTTTCTAGTAGCTGGTTTATCAACATTTGCACAAGTAGAAAAAAATGAAAAGGAAAAAAGTGAATCAAGAGAAAAATTGTCGCCTGAAGAAAGAACTCAAAGAGAGTTAAAAAGAATGACAAAAGTACTCAAGTTAACCGATGCACAGCAAAAAGAAATGACGGCATTGTTTTCTGAAATGCAATCAAAAAGAGCCGAAAATCAAGGAAAACCATCCAAAGAAGATCGTAAGGCAATGAAAGACAAAATCAACAAAATTCTTACGCCTGAACAAGCCGCAACTTGGAAAAAAATTCAAGAAGAAAGAAAAGAAAAAATGAAGGAAAATAAAGAAGGAAATTCAGAAGAAAAATAATTTATTTTTTTATTCAAGAAAAATCATTTAGATTTGATTTAAATTATAAAACTTATTCTTATGAAAAAAATAATAGCAGCTGGTATTTTAGTATTAGCATTTAGTGTTTCAGCAACGGCTCAAAACAAAAAAGCGACTGTAACTAAAGAAAAAAACGAACTTGTTTTGATGACTCCAGAAGTTGCCGCTCAAAAAAACATAACTGATATGACTTCTTTTGTAAGCGTGACGCCAGAAATGAAAGCAATGTTGACGTCTTTATTTACAACAAAATACAAAATGATTGCTGCAGAACAAACAGAACAAAACAAAAGTTATGTTGCAACCATTATTACTAAAAAATTAGAAGCAACTTTGGATGCTGCTACTTATAAAAAAGTAAGAGAAAACGAAACACTTTTTCAAAGTTTAATCAACTAAGACTTGATTATTTATTATAAAAAAGACCCAATCGGGTCTTTTTTTTTGTTATAAGGTTTTCGCAACTTTTTCTACCGCTCGAATCGTAAAATCCAAATCGTCATAAGTCAGCGCATCAGTAATAAACCAGGTTTCATATGCCGATGGTGCAATATAAATTCCTTCATTCAACAATCCGTGAAAGAACTTTTTGAAAGTTTCATTATCCCCTTTTGCGGCACTTTGAAAATCAAAAACTGGTTCCGGATGAAAATGTACCGAAATCATAGATCCAACTCGGTTTATTGTAAATAGAATATTATTTTCGAGTAACGCTTTTCTAATGCCATTTTCTAAATAAATGGTTTTTTCTTCCAAACGTTTAAAAACGGTTTCGTCTTCATTTAAAGCTTGAAGCATCGCCAATCCCGCAGCCATGGCTAACGGATTTCCAGACAATGTTCCCGCTTGATAAACTGGCCCTAAAGGCGCTAAATAATTCATAATTTCTTCCCGAGCAGCAAAGGCACCAACTGGTAATCCGCCGCCAATTACTTTTCCATAAGTGACAATATCAGCATTAACTCCATACAATTCCTGAACACCGCCTTTTGCCAATCGAAATCCAGTCATGACTTCGTCAAAAATAAGCAGAATATGATTCTCATCACACAATTGTCGCAAGCCTGCTAAAAAACCTTCTTTTGGCGGAATACAACCCATGTTTCCAGCAACGGGTTCTACAATTATAGCGGCAATTTCATTTGCATTAGCCAAAATTAGTGATGCAACACTCTCTAAATTATTATACGAAGCTAATAAAGTGTCTTTTGCAGTTCCTTCGGTTACGCCTGGACTATTTGGAACACCAAAAGTAACGGCTCCGCTCCCAGCTTGAATCAGAAAAGAATCCGAATGCCCGTGATAGCAACCCGCAAATTTGATTATTTTATCTCTTTTTGTAAATCCGCGAGCCAAACGAATCGCACTCATGCAAGCTTCTGTTCCTGAATTCACAAAACGAATTTTATCAATATTGGGCACCATCGAAACTGCCAAAGCAGCAATTTCAGTTTCCAAAGAAGTTGGCATTCCAAAGGAAGTTCCTTGTTTGGCTTTTTCAATAACGGCATCAACAACGGGCTGAAAAGCATGTCCCAAAATCATTGGCCCCCAAGAATTAATATAATCTATAAATCGGTTTCCATCTTCATCGAAAACATAAGCTCCTTTGGCACTTTTTGCAAAAATTGGCGTTCCACCAACTGACTTAAAGGCACGAACAGGCGAATTAACTCCGCCAGGAATTACTTTTTCAGCTTCCAAAAAAAGAGCGCTGCTTCTTTGATATAACATAATTTGATTGTGATTTTATTGAACGATAATGCTTTGTCCCACCAAAATAGCATTGTCGGATAAATTATTTTTTTGCTTCAATTCGTCAACAGATAAATTGAATTTTTTTGATATCGAATACAAAGTATCACCAGGTGAAACTTGATACAAATTAGAATTTTGAATAGTGTTGGTTGCCAAGTCTGATTTTATTCCTAAAACCTCATCGTCAAACCGATTCAATTGGTATCTTTCAATAATTCCAATCAATTTTTCGGCATATTTTGGGTCGGTGGCGTATCCGGCGGCTTTTAAGCCTTTTGACCAAGATTTATAATCGTTTTTTTCTAATTTAAACAAATCGGCATACCAAGTTCGGTTTACTAAAAAAGTAGCATGATCGGAATACGATTCCTTTGCTTCCGCATATTTTCTAAAACATTCCTGCGCCGCGTCATCGTCATAACTCACCGATGGTCCCGTCCAATCTTTATGGCATTTTATTCCAAAATGATTGTTTGCCAAAGCGCTCAAAGGGCCTGTTCCCGCTCCCGATTCTAAAATTCCTTGTGCCAAAATAATACTAGCTGGAATTCCATATTGAGTCATATTATTCTTTGCGATTCCTTTAAAATTATCGATATAAGCCAACACCATTTCGGTGGTAACTTTCACGCGAGTTGTTGCTTCTAAAACTTCCGATTTTGGCGCTTCAACTTCTGATTTTAGATCATTTGAACTGCTTTTTTTGACCGGTTCTTTGGTTTTTGAGATGGCATGTTTCGATTGCCAGTCTTTGGTTTTTGTTGTTTGAATTATGGATTTATTAGTTCCACAACTTAAAATGAAAGTTCCTAAAATAAAAAATAATAATTTCTTTATCATTACAATTGAATTATTGATGCATTTTTTTTTGTTAATTGTATATTCATCCCAGCGATTCCTTGAATTCCGCCGGTGTGAATTGCCAAAATTTTTGATCCTTCTGGAAAATAATCTTTTTGGATTAAATCTATAATTCCAAACATCATTTTTCCTGTATAAATAGGGTCTAATGGAATGTTTGTTTTTTTATAATTTTGATTCAAAAAAGAAATCAACTCCCGATTTGCTTTTCCGTAACCTCCAAAATGGTAATCGTTTATTAATTCCCAGTTGGAAGTTGCTGCAAATTTACGAATATCTTCTTTTAAAAAATCACCTTTTAATGCAGGAAATCCTAAAACTTTTTGATTGGGAAAAACACTGTTACAAATTCCAGAAATTGTCCCCCCCGTTCCTACCGCACAACAAACAAAATCATAGTCAATATCCGATGGAATTATAATTTCTTGACATCCTTTAATGGCCAATAAATTCGTGCCTCCTTCTGGAATTAAATAAAATCGACCCCATTGTTTTTCCAAATTCGATAAAAAACCCGCTTGATTTTTTTTTCGATATTCACTTCTGGATACAAATTGCAATTGCATTCCACAATCTTGAGCAAATTGTAACGTTGGATTTTCGGCAATTTTAGTGCTTAATTCTTCACCGCGAATAATTCCAATAGTATTAAATCCGTTTTCTTTTCCAGCAAAGGCAACAGCGGCAATATGATTGGAAAATGCACCGCCAAAAGTGAGTAAATCCGAATGATTATCTGCCTTGGCTTGAAGTAAATTGTATTTTAATTTTCTGAATTTATTTCCAGAAACAAAAGGATGAATCAAATCTTCCCGTTTCATAAAAACGTCAATATTTCTTGTTTCGTCACGAAAAAAAAACTGATTTGGAATCACCATTTTAGATAAACTATTTTACTTTAAAATCGTTAATAATGAAAAACATTCGCTATAAAGTTCCTAAATTTGTAGTTATGAACGAGCAAAGTAATGAAAATAAATTAATTGAAGGCGAGGATTTTTACATCACGCCAGAAGGTTATCGCTGTTTTACTGAAAAACACCACCTAAAACGCGGTCATTGTTGTAAAAGTGGTTGCATCCATTGCCCTTACGGGTTTGATAAAAAAACAGGTGAAATTAGAAAATCAGAAAAATAGCTGAATTTACACAAACAAAATATGACTTTTAAAGAACAAATAATTGCTGGAATTCCTTCCATTCTTCCAAAACCGAAACCTTTTGACGAAGCTGTAAACCATGCCCCCAAACGAAAAAAAATTCTTTCGGATGACGAAACAAAATTAGCCCTTCGAAATGCCCTTCGCTATTTTGAATCGCAGCATCATTCGGAATTAATACCCGAATTTTTAGCCGAATTAGAAACTTATGGGCGAATTTACATGTATCGTTTTCGCCCAGATTACAAAATATATGCCCGTCCCGTTTCGGAATATCCTGGAAAAAGCGAACAAGCAAAAGCCATTATGTTGATGATTCAAAACAATCTAGACGACGCCGTTGCCCAACATCCTCACGAATTAATCACGTATGGCGGAAACGGAGCGGTTTTTCAAAATTGGGCGCAGTATTTAGTGACGATGCAATATTTATCTGAAATGACAGATGAGCAAACGCTTTCAATGTATTCCGGTCATCCCATGGGATTATTTCCGTCTCATAAAGACGCACCAAGAGTGGTTGTCACGAACGGAATGGTCATTCCAAATTATTCTAAACCAGATGATTGGGAGAAATTTAATGCGCTTGGCGTATCGCAATACGGACAAATGACCGCTGGAAGTTATATGTATATCGGTCCACAAGGAATTGTTCATGGAACAACGATAACGGTGCTGAATGGTTTTAGAAAAATAAAAAAGAACCCACAAGGCGGACTTTTTGTAACCTCAGGACTTGGCGGAATGAGTGGTGCGCAACCAAAAGCGGGAAATATTGCAGGCTGCATAACCGTTTGTGCCGAAGTAAATCCAAAAATTACTAAAATTCGTCACGAACAAGGCTGGATAAATGAGGTGTTTTCGGATATAAATTTGTTGGTAAAAAGAGTCGTTTTGGCGAAAGCCAACAAAGAAATTGTCTCGATCGCTTATCTTGGAAATGTTGTGGAAGTTTGGGAAAAATTTTATGACGAACAAATTACAATCGATTTAGGAAGTGATCAAACTTCTTTGCATAATCCTTGGGCGGGTGGTTATTATCCAATGGAACTCAACTTTGAAGAATCGAATAAATTGATGGCTTCCAACCCCGAATTATTTAAAGAAAAAGTACAAAAAACGCTCCGAAGACATACCGAAGCCATTAATAAACACACGGAAAAAGGCACCTATTTTTTTGATTATGGAAATGCTTTTCTTCTGGAAGCCTCTCGTGCAGGCGCTGATATTATGGCCGAAAATCATATCGATTTTAAATACCCAAGTTACGTTCAAGATATTATGGGGCCCATGTGTTTTGATTTTGGATTTGGACCGTTTCGATGGGTTTGTGCTTCTGGAAAACCGGAAGATTTAGAAAAAACAGATGCTATTGCTTGTCAAGTTTTAGAAGAAATGGCAAAAAATGCTCCCGAAGAAATTCAGCAACAAATGCAAGACAATATTCATTGGATAAAAGGCGCGCAAGAAAATAATTTGGTAGTTGGATCTCAAGCTCGAATTTTATATGCCGATGCCGAAGGACGCATGAAAATTGCAGAAGCCTTTAATCAGGCGATTGCCAAAGGAGAAATTGAAATGGTTATTTTGGGCCGGGATCATCATGATGTTTCCGGAACCGATTCGCCTTACAGAGAAACTTCAAATATTTATGACGGCTCCCGTTTTACAGCCGATATGGCCATTCAAAATGTGATTGGCGATAGTTTTCGAGGTGCCACTTGGATTTCTATTCACAATGGCGGCGGCGTTGGATGGGGCGAAGTAATTAATGGCGGATTTGGTATGGTTCTAGATGGTTCAAAAGAAGCTTCAAAGCGAATAGAATCAATGCTTTTTTGGGATGTCAATAATGGTGTTTCCAGAAGAAGTTGGGCTCGAAATGAGGGTGCAATTTTCGCAATAAAAAGAGCCATGGAAACACAACCATTGCTAAAAATTACGCTTCCAAATAGTGTTGATGACCAATTATTAGATTTTTAGATACTTGAATCGGTAGTTTTATTTGCAAAAAATTTATAGCCTCCAATTTTGGAGGCTTTTTTTATGGCTATAAAACAATTCGTTAATGTCGTAATAATAGTGACGTAAATACTTATATATCAATAAATTAAATAAAATTTTAAAAGCATTAACATTGTAATCCAAACTAGAAATGAAAATACTAAAATCAATTCAAAAGTACATTTACCTATTAGAAATAGTAAAACATACATGGAACAGATGATATTTTTCCATACAAAAACAGACAATTAAACATGATTTATAAAACCAATCCTTATTACAACCCAAATACCATTTTGTATCAAGATGGCGAATTTAAAAAGGCAACCGAAGCAACATCCGATCTTTTTGGACAAACACTTCATTATGGATATGGCGTTTTTGAAGGACTTCGCGCTTATGAAACGCAAAACGGAACACAGATTTTTAAGATTAAAGAACATTACGAACGTTTAAAAAATTCGTGTGAATTAATCAATATTCCTTTTGAATTTGACATTACCGATTTAATAGAAAAAACCTATAAATTATTGGAAATCAATAATTATAAAGACGCCTACATTCGACCGTTGGTTTTTTGTGGGCCTAATATGAGTTTAACAAAACCTTCGAGTGTTTCGATTATGATTTGTGCTTGGGAATGGGGCGCGTATCTTGGTGATAATTTATTAAATGTTTGCATTTCGTCCTTCAGTCGTCCGCATCCAAAATCGACAAAAATTGAAGCTAAAGTTTGTGGACATTATGTAAACTCAATATTAGCAGCATCCGAAGCAAAAGAAAAAGGATTTGACGAAGCGCTTCTTTTAGATACCGATGGATTTCTTGCTGAAGGCCCTGGTTCGAATTTGTTTTTTGAGAAAAATGGCGAATTATTTACTCCAAAAATCGGAAATATTTTACCCGGAATTACTCGAAAAACTGTTTTTGAATTAAGTGATAAATTAGGAATCAAAATTACCGAAGGGATCTTTTTACCTGAAAAATTACTTCAAGCAGATAGCGCATTTCTTTGTGGAACCGCCGCAGAAATCATTGGAATACAATCAATAGAAAAAATAGGATTTCCAATTTCTTGGCAAGATTCACTTGGGAAAAAATTACAAACGGCCTACAAAAATTTGGTTCTCGAAAAAAACCAATAACCCACCTCAAAATGGAATTAAACAAGTATAGCAAAACCGTCACCCAAGACCCAACGCAGCCCGCTGCACAAGCGATGTTGTATGGCATTGGTTTAACCGATACCGAACTGGCGCAACCTTTTGTCGGAATTGCATCGATGGGCTATGATGGGAATACGTGTAACATGCACTTAAATCATTTGGCGTCCTATATTAAAGTGGAAGTAAATGCCAAAGAAATGGTGGGGTTAATTTTTAATACAATTGGAATTAGTGACGGAATAACAAATGGAACCGACGGAATGCGTTATTCATTAGTCAGTCGAGAAATCATCGCTGATAGTATTGAAAGCGTTGTTGCGGGACATTATTATGATGCCGTAATTGCGATTCCTGGCTGTGATAAAAATATGCCCGGTTCCATAATTGCCATGGGACGATTAAATCGCCCATCGATTATGGTTTATGGTGGCACAATTGCTCCAGGGAAATATCAGGGAAAAGACTTAAATATTGTATCTGCTTTTGAAGCGTTGGGCGAAAAAATTTCAGGAAAAATTTCGGAAGAAGAATTTAAAGGGATTATCAAAAATTCTTGTCCAGGCGCGGGGGCATGTGGCGGAATGTATACAGCCAATACTATGGCAATTGCCATTGAAGCACTTGGAATGAGCCTCCCCTACTCGAGTTCAAATCCTGCCGTAAGTCACGAAAAAATTGAAGAATGTAAAGAAGCGGCAACTTATATCAAAGTTTTATTAGAAAAAAATATTTGTCCAAAAGACATTATGACTTTTGAAGCTTTTGAAAATGCAATTACTACCCTAATCGCACTTGGAGGTAGTACTAATGCGGTTTTACACATTATTGCAATGGCAAAAAGTATTGGTGTAAAAATTACACAAGACGACTTTCAACGCATTAGCGATAAAACCCCACTAATTGCCGATTTTAAACCGGGCGGAAATTATTTGATGCAAAATCTACACGAGAAAGGAGGTGTTCCAATGGTTTTAAAATACTTATTATCAAAAGGAATGCTTCACGGAAATTGCCTGACGGTTACTGGAAAAACATTGGCAGAAAATTTAAAAAATGTTGTTGAAATCAATTTTGAAGACCAAAACATTATTCGTCCAATTGAAAATCCAATAAAAAAAACGGGGCATCTTCAAATATTATATGGCAATTTGGCTAATAAAGGGTCTGTGGCAAAAATTACTGGAAAAGAAGGCGAAAAATTTACCGGACCAGCCAAAGTATTTGATGGCGAAAAAGAACTTATTCAAGGAATTGAAGAGAAAAAAATAACCGCTGGCGATGTTGTAGTCATTCGTTATGTGGGTCCAAAAGGCGGTCCTGGAATGCCCGAAATGCTCAAACCAACCTCAGCCATAATTGGAGCTGGATTGGGAAAAAGTGTTGCCTTGATTACCGATGGTCGTTTCAGTGGCGGAACTCATGGATTTGTCGTTGGACATATTACTCCCGAAGCATTTGATGGCGGAACGATTGCCCTAATTGAAAACGGCGATATCATAGAAATTGATGCTGTCGATAACAAAATACATTTGGCTGTTTCGGATGAAAAATTGGAAGAAAGAAGAAAAAAATGGTCGGCACCACCATTAAAAGTGACACGAGGCGTACTCTATAAATACACACAATTGGTCAAAGATGCTTCCGAAGGTTGTGTCACAGATGAATCATAAATGCAATAAAAATGAGAACATCAGAACAAATAACACTAGAAAAAAAGGAACCCCAAGTCGTTAGTACTTCGGGAAGTTTAGCGGTTATCGATGCGTTATTATCGGAAAATGTAGATACGATTTTTGGATATCCAGGCGGCGCAATTATGCCAATTTATGATGCACTATTCGATTATATGAAAACCCTAAATCATATTCTCGTTCGGCACGAGCAAGGCGCCATTCATGCAGCTCAAGGATATGCAAGAGTTAGCGGAAAAACTGGTGTTGTGTTTGCCACAAGTGGACCTGGAGCAACAAATTTGGTTACCGGATTGGCAGATGCCATGATTGATTCGACGCCTTTGGTTTGTTTAACGGGTCAGGTTTTTGCGCATTTATTAGGGACTGATGCTTTTCAAGAAACCGACATTATAAATATCACCACTCCAATTACCAAATGGAATTATCAAATTACGGATGCTACAGAGATTCCAGAAGTTTTGGCAAAAGAATTTTATATTGCCAAAAGCGGTCGTCCAGGTCCCGTTTTAATTGATATTACAAAAAATGCGCAATTGCAATTATTTGATTATAAAGGCTACCGACCTTGCATGCACATTCGAAGTTATCGGCCAAAACCAATCGTTCGACCAGAATATATTGAGAAAGCAGCCGAAATCATTAACCAAGCCAAAAAACCATTTGTAATTTTCGGGCAAGGGGTAATTCTTGGAAATGCTGAAAAAGAATTTTTGGCGTTTATCGAAAAATCAGGAATTCCAGCCGCTTGGACTATTATGGGAATGAGCGCCATACCAACCAATCATCCGTTGGCTGTTGGAATGCTCGGAATGCACGGAAATTATGGTCCAAATTACCTCACAAACGAATGCGATGTTTTAATTGCTATTGGAATGCGATTTGACGACCGCGTGACGGGACGATTAGACAAATATGCCAAACAAGCCAAAGTAATTCATTTCGACATTGACCCTGCCGAAATAGATAAAAATGTTCCAACCACGGTTGCCGTTTGGGGCGATTGCAAGGAAACGCTTCCGTTATTGACCGAATTAATTGAAGAAAAAACACATTTGAATTGGTTATCCAAATTTGAAGAGAAAAAAATTCAAGAAACGCAAACCGTAATTCATAAAGAACTCAATCCAACAGAAGGCGGACTCACCATGGGCGAAGTCATGAAAGTAATTAATGATTTGACCCAAGGCGATGCCGTAATTGTAACCGATGTTGGTCAACACCAAATGATTGCTTGCCGATATACGCAACAAAATAAAACACGAAGCAATATCACAAGTGGCGGTTTAGGCACCATGGGATATGCCCTTCCTGCAGCCATTGGAGCAAAATTTGGCGCGCCAGAAAGACCCGTAATTGCAATTATTGGCGATGGCGGTGCCCAAATGAACATCCAGGAATTGGGAACAATTATGCAATTCAAACCGAATGTAAAAATTGTAATTCTAAACAACTCCTTTTTAGGAATGGTGCGCCAATGGCAAGAATTATTTCACGAAAAAAGATATTCGTTTACCGATATTCAAAGTCCTGATTTTGTAATGGTAGCCAAAGCTTATGGAATTGAAGGACAACACGTTTCAGAAAGGAAAGATTTAAAAAACAGCATTCAAACGATGCTCGATAGCCCAAATTCGTTTTTATTGGAAATAGCAGTAATTCACGAAGACAATGTTTTTCCGATGGTACCACAGGGAAAAGGAGTCGCCGAAATCGTTCTAAGCAAAGAAGAAATTTAATCCGGAAGCCATGAAACAAGAATATACTTTAACCATTTATACTGAAAACCAAGTTGGGTTAATCAATAAAATTGCGATCATGTTCTCGCGAAGAAAAATCAATTTGGAAAGTTTAAATACGTCGCCGAGCGAAATTGAAAACATTTATCGGTTCACTTTGGTGGTTATTGAAGCCGAATCGGTGGTGAAAAATCTGGTGCGTCAATTGGAAAAAATCATAGACGTATTCAAAGTATATTATAACACCAATGATGAAATCATCTGGCAACAAATGGCGCTTTATAAAGTACCAACTTCTGTTATTATGAAAGACGTAAAAGTGGAACGATTGCTTCGAGAATTTGGTGCCAAAGCTGTTGTAATTCGAGATGATTACACCGTTTTTGAAACCACCGGACAAGAACTTGAAATTGGAAATTTATTAATCGAATTGGCTAAATACGGATTAATTGAATTTGTTCGAAGTTCGCGAATTGCAATCATAAAATCCAGCGAAGGCGTTCATAAAAAAGTATTGGATATGGAGAAAAACGACCCAACCAAAAAACCTATCAACAACGAATTTCTGAATCATAAAAGTATGATTTTCGAAATGTAAAAATTAAAAAATAGTAACCGCTTAAAGTTTAAAGCAAAAAAAATAAAACATGTCAAATTATTTCAATTCACTTCCGCACCGACTTAAAGTTCAAGAATTAGGAAAATGTGATTTCATGCAAAGCACCGAATTTTCGGAAGGTGTAAACGCATTAAAAGGAAAAAAAATAGTAATTATTGGTTGCGGCGCGCAAGGATTGGCGCAAGGCCAAAACCTTCGTGATAGCGGTTTAAATGTGGCTTATGCCTTACGAAAAGAAGCCATCGAACAAAAACGCGCTTCCTATCAAAATGCTATTGCAAATGATTTTGAAGTAGGAACTTTTGAAGCCCTAATTCCTACTGCCGATTTGGTTTCCAATTTAGCGCCTGACAAACAACACACTTCCGTAATTACCAGCATAGTTCCGTTGATGAAAAACGGTGCTTGCCTCTCCTATTCCCACGGTTTCAACATTGTGGAAGAAGGAATTCAAATTCGAAAAGACATCACGGTGATAATGGTTGCGCCAAAATCGCCTGCCTCAGAAGTTCGAGCAGAATATCTTCGTGGTTTTGGAGTACCAACATTAATTGCCGTTCACTCGGATAATGATCCAAACGGAAACGGATTGGCGCTAGCCAAAGCCTATTGCGTTGGAACTGGCGGACATAAAGCGGGCGTTTTACTTTCCTCTTTTGTAGCCGAAGTAAAATCGGATTTAATGGGCGAACAAACCATTCTTTGTGGGCTTTTGCAAACGGGTTCTATTTTGAGTTATAACAAAATGATTGAAAAAGGAATCGAAGCTGGTTTTGCTTCAAAACTTGTGCAATATGGCTGGGAAGTAATTACAGAAGCCTTAAAAATAGGCGGAATTACAAACATGATGGACCGACTTTCCAATGCTGCAAAAATAGAAGCTTTTCAATTGGCCGAAGAATTAAAAACCATTATGACGCCCTTATTTGAAAAACACATGGACGCCATTTTATCGGGAGAATTTTCAAAAACAATGATGGAAGATTGGGCTGCGGGCGATAAAAATTTATTGACTTGGCGAGAAGCAACTGGCGAAACGGATTTTGAGAAAACGCCTGCCGGAAATATTGAAATAACCGAACAAGAATATTTTGATCACGCGACACTTTTGGTGGCTTTTATAAAATCGGGGGTTGAATTGGCCTATGAAACCATGACTTCGGCGGGGATTAAAAACGAATCGGCCTATTATGAATCGTTACACGAAACGCCTTTGATTGCCAATACTATTGCCCGAAAAAAATTGTTCGAAATGAACCGCGTAATTTCAGATACGGCCGAATATGGTTGCTATTTATTTGACCATGCGTGCCAACCGCTTTTGACGGAATTTATGAACAAAGTTGACACCCATTTGATTGGAAAAAACTACAATGCCTCCGCAAATCCAAACGTGGATAACTTTGAATTAGTAAAAATAAATGCGGCAATTCGTTCGCATTCTATCGAAATTTGTGGTGCCGAACTTCGGGAAGCCATGACCGCTATGAAAAAAATTGTTGACTAACAAAACACCTCCTCTTTGGATACCAAAATGACGATATACGACGAAGTTTTAGCCGCAAAAAAACAATTTGAAGGCGTTGTTTTTCCTACTCCATTAACCGAAAACAGAAATATTTCTGACGAATTTGACGCTAAAATTCTTCTCAAAAGAGAGGATTTACAAGTGGTGCGTTCCTACAAAATTAGAGGCGCCTACAACAAAATGAATTCTCTTTCTGTGAATGAAAAAGACAACGGAATTGTTTGTGCCAGTGCCGGAAATCACGCGCAAGGCGTTGCCTATTCCTGCCATTTGCTAGGTGTTTTTGGAAAAATCTACATGCCAAAAACCACTCCAAAACAAAAAATAAAACAAGTACAATTGTTCGGAAAATCATTTGTAGAAATTGTGCTTGTTGGCGATACTTTTGACGATGCCTATGCCTCGGCGGTGGATGATGCTACCAGAAACAACAAAAAATTCATTCATCCTTTTGACGATCTAAAAGTAATTGCGGGACAAGGAACGGTTGGTTTGGAGATTTTATCCGACTATAAAAACCCGATTGATTATGTTTTTGTGCCCATTGGCGGTGGCGGATTGGCCTCGGGACTTTCGGAAGTATTTCGGGAGTTGAGTCCCAAAACCAAGATTATTGGCGTAGAACCTTTGGGAGCTCCAGCCATGAAAACTGCCATTGCAGCGGAAAATAATTCGCCGTTGGTAAGAATTGATAAATTTGTGGATGGCGCGGCGGTGAAGCAAGTCGGAAATTTGAACTTTGACATTTGCCGAAAAAACCTTGACGATATTATTCTGGTTCCCGAAGGAAAAGTGTGCACCACTATTTTACGACTGTATAACGAAGAAGCCATGGTAGTAGAACCTGCAGGCGCTTTAAGCATTGCCGCTTTGGATTTCTACAAAGAAAAATTAAAAGGGAAAACGGTGGTTTGCATTGTGAGTGGCAGTAATAATGACATTGAAAGAACCGCCGAAATCAAGGAGCGTTCGCTGCTTTATGAAGGGCTTATGCATTATTTTACGATTCAATTTCCGCAACGACCTGGCGCTTTGAAGGAATTTGTAAATGACATTCTGGGTGCCGATGACGACATTACCTATTTTCAGTTTAAGCAAAAAAACAACCGAGAATCCGGGCCCGTTGTGGTGGGATTGGAACTAAAAAACAGAACCGATGTTTTGGCCATTAAAGAAAAAATGACTCAAAAAGGTTTTCAATATTCCTACCTTAATGACAATGAAGAATTGTTCATGCAATTGATTGGATAAGTGGATTTTTGAAACGTTTCTACTCAAGCCACAAACAAAACGAAACCCAATTAGAAAAAAAACTTGAAATAGAAAGCCGTAAATAGGTTCAAAAATTTGTAATTTTACAGAAATAACTCTGAAAATTATGAATGCAGCAATTGAAAGTAATCCGTTGATTGAGCGATTGCCCAAACATTTGAAACAATTTATTAAACCACAAGTCTATGACGATTACACGCCTATTAACCAAGCTGTTTGGCGGTATGTGATGCGTAAAAATGTTGATTATTTGGGAAAAGTTGCGCATGAATCCTATTTGGATGGACTACGACAAACTGGAATTTCTATTGAAAATATCCCTAACATGTATGGCATGAATCGGATTTTGAAAGAAATTGGATGGGCCGCTGTTGCCGTTGATGGATTTATTCCGCCCAACGCTTTTATGGAATTTCAAGCCTACAATGTACTCGTAATTGCCTCCGATATTCGACAAATTGAACACATCGAATATACCCCAGCTCCAGATATTATTCACGAAGGTGCCGGTCACGCTCCTATTATTGCCAATCCTGAATATGCCGAATATTTGCGTCGTTTTGGCGAAATTGGCTGCAAAGCAATTTCCTCTTCCCGCGATTATGAAATGTATGAAGCCATTCGGTTATTGTCCATTTTGAAAGAAGCCGAAGACACCCCACAAAGCGAAATTAATTCAGCAGAAAAACAGGTATTAGAACTCCAAAACAATATGGGCGAATTATCTGAAATGTCACAAATTCGGAATTTGCATTGGTGGACCGTCGAATATGGTTTGATTGGAACCGTTGAAAATCCGAAGATTTATGGTGCCGGTTTGCTTTCATCAATAGGGGAAAGTGCTTGGTGCATGACTGATAATGTGAAGAAAATTCCCTATGATATTTCGGCCGCAGAACAAAGTTTTGACATTACTAAACCACAACCTCAATTATATGTCACGCCCGACTTTGCATATTTAAGTTTGGTTTTAGAAGAATTTGCCAATAAAATGGCGTTACGAACGGGCGGTTTATCCGGAGTGAAGAAATTAATTCAATCCAAAGCAATGGGAACAATTGAATTGAGCACCGGAATGCAAATTTCTGGACATTTTTCGAACGTAATCGAATTTGAAGGAAAACCCATTTATATTCAAACCACCGGCAAAACTGCGTTGGCCTATCGCGAAAAAGAATTAGTAGGTCACGGAACTCAATATCATGCAGAAGGTTTCGGAAGTCCGATTGGGAAACTAAAAGGAATTAACCTAGCCATTGAAGACATGAGTCCACGCGATTTGAGTGCGTATGCCATTTACGAAGGTGAAAAAATTACACTTGAATTCGAAGGAAATATTACCGTTTCGGGAGAAATTATTACCGGTTCTAGAAACTTGCGCGGCGAAATCATTTTGATTAGTTTCAAAAATTGCACCGTCACCCACAACGAAACGATTTTGTTTCACCCAGATTGGGGGAAATATGATATGGCTGTTGGAAAGAAAATAATTTCGGCATTCTCTGGGCCAGCCGATGTAAATAGTTTTGATTTGATTACACACGTACCATCAAGTGAAACTATTAAATCCAAGAAAACTGCCGAAAAAACCGAACTAGAACATTTGTATCAAAACATTCGAAACCTTCGCGAAGGAAAAACAAGCGAATTGCCTTTGGAAACTATTTTTGAAATCGTTTCAGATAAACATCCGAATGATTGGTTGCTTTCTATTGAAATTGCAGATCTTTTGCAGAAAAATGGGAACGAAATTTTACTTCAAAAAGTGCTTTCTCATTTGGAAAAAATCAAAAAAAATAGACCTATTGTGGCTCATTTAATCAGTGGCGGATTGGATTTGATTTTGCAAAAAGAAACTATTTAAAAATAATAGCTTTGTAACCTTTGTTACTGCATTAGAAAATTGGAGCCCATATCTTTGTTGAAAATAAAAAACATTATGGGACTATTAGATCTTTTTGGATTAGGAAACAAATCAGATAACATTCAAGAATACATGACGCGAGGCGCTGTTATTATTGACGTAAGAACAAGCGGTGAATTTCGTGAGGGACATATAAAAAACTCCAAAAACATTGCATTGGATACCATTTCAAATAAAATTCAAGAAATTAAAAATTTGAAAAAACCAATTATTGTTTGTTGCAAAAGCGGCATGAGAAGTTCACAAGCGGCTTCCATTTTAAAAAGCCACGGCATTGAAGTCATTAATGGCGGCGGTTGGGAAAGTTTGCAAAACAAATTATAAAATAAAAATTCTTTTGAAAAAGCTGCGAAGAAATTTGCGGCTTTTTTTTGGATTAAAATTTCAAAAAAGGAAACTGTTTTTGCAACTCAATAATCTCTTTTTGAAGGTTTTCTAAAAATTTAGAATGACTTTCCGAATGCGGTTGAAACGGTCGATGAGCCAATCTTTTTTGCACCGAAGCAATCTTTTCCATAGTAGAAAAAGTGGTTTCTGTAATGGTTGTTTCAGAGAATCGTTCCCAAATATAATCAATCGCAATTTGGGTTGGATGCAACATATCTTCGGAATAAAAGCGATAATCGCGTAATTCGTCCATCATGATTTCGTAGGAAGGAAAATAAGAAGTTGTCGAATGTCGAATGTCAAAATTCGAATGTAAGGCCGCGATTAAATGCGCTTTGCTTCTTTGGTTTTCAACAAATCCATCTTTGATGTGGCGCACTGGCGAAATGGTGAAAATAATCGCACAATTGGGATTCACTTTTTCGATTGAAGAAATGGTGTTTTGAATGGATTCTCTGATGGTTTCTATGGGCAAAATTTCTTTATCAAATTGATTTTGGGGCACTTTATGACAATTGGCTACCAATTCATTAGATGCTTTATTCCGATAAACCCAAGCCGTTCCATAAGTAATAATAATATGTGTTGCATTTTGAATTTGGGAATAAAAATCGGTTAGCGTTTGGTTTAAATTTGCTAAAAAAATCATTAAATCAGAATGGCTTAAATTCGAATGAACATCGTAACAATACCATTGTTCGTTGTGAAAAAAAATGTCATTTTCAGTATATTTTTCTTGATTTATGGCCTTCAAAATTATTTTTTCTATTGCCAATGGATGAAATAAAATTCCAAAAGGATTCACCGAATTTTCAAATTTAAAATAAGAAAATTTATCCGCCATATTTTCTGCAAAACACGAACCCAAAGACAGTATTTTAGAATTATAATCTATTAAATTAATAGCTTTTTGAAT